>NZ_KB898890.1:0-264436 GCF_000377925.1 Thioalkalivibrio sp. AKL12 | reverse complement strand
TCGCGCTCGAGTCGCTTTTGCGTGCGAACAAGGCGCGGTGACTGCCGTGCAGTCATTCTGCACAAAGGAGCCGCAACGCCGTTCCCGCGCAAAAGCGGCCGAGCCCCTGCTTTCAACCGTTTGCGGGGTTGGAACCCCAGGTTCCCCGATTCTGCGTTGCGCCGCTTGCCGGTAGAACCACTACCGGCTGCGCGCCGCGCCTTGTCTCGGAAAACCTGGGGCACCAACGCGAACGCGTTCATTGATCAGTGTTTCCCTAGCGTCCGTGGATGTAGCGCTCGTCCGACCAGGTCGCCAGCCACTCGGGACGCACCATGACCAGGCCGGTAATCACGATCCCGTTGATCACCGCCTCGGGCAGCACCAGCAGGGCCAGGTAGCGCAGGTAGTCGCGATGGATATCTGCCCAGGCGAGCTCGGTGAACAACCCGTAGATCGCCGCCGAGGCCAGCACGGTGGCAACCACCGAAAGCGCCCCGCCGAGGAAACCGACCGCGTAGAGGTAGATGAACATGTGCGCGGGCAGACGCGCCTCGGACAGCCGCAGCAGCCCCCAGGTGACCGCGACCGGCAGGATGCCCGCCAGCAGCACCGTCAACGGGAAGGCGGCTAGCGGGAGCACGCCGAACAGGCCGAGGATCGCCACTACCAGGAAGACCATCAGGATCGCCAGCTGCCAACCGAACATCAGGGTCACGGTGGCCATACCCAGAAAATGCAGGGCCAGCCCATCCAGGGCCTGCGCCCGCAGGCTCCAGATCAGCAGCAGGCACAGCGTGGCGATCACGAACAGCTGGGCGCGGCCGGGCACGAAGAAGGTCTCCCAGGGCATGCGCCGCAGCATCACCAGCATGCCGCCACCCAGCAGCACGGCGGACAGCACCCGGAGCGCAACCGGCAGTTCGCCCGCCCCCTCGACCATGCTCAGTCGGGCTCGCGCACCGCGGCCGCGACAGTGTACTCGCGGCCCTGCTTGACCTTGTCGTAGTTGCCGAACACTTCCTTGAACCCCTTCTCGATGAACCGCCGCAACCCGGTAATGGTTACGACATAGATGCGTCCATCCGGGTTCATCTGCTCGTGGGCGTCCAGCAGGTAGGTGTAGAGCATCTCGCGCCCCACCTTGGCCGGCAGGTTGGAGGTGACCAGATCGAAACGCCGGTCACGGATCTGTGCGAAGCCATTACTGGTCACGCAGTCCACATTGGTGATGCCGTTCAGCTCGGCGTTACGCCGGCTGTACTCCACCGCCAGGAAGTTGGTGTCCACCAGCGTGCAGTAGCCCTGCGGCGCCTTGCGCGCCAGCGTCAGGCCGATCGGGCCATAGCCACAGCCCAGATCCAGGCAGGCATCGGTTGGCTCCACCTCGATGCGCTCCAGCAACATCCGCGTGCCATCGTCGATGCGGCGCGGCGAGAACAGGCCCCAGGTCGTGCGGAACCGCAGGTGTTCTCCGGCCAGCGTGTCCTCGAATTCCAGGTCGCGCTTCAGCTCCGCCTGACGGGTACGCCGCGCCTGGATCGTGGGGAAGTCCTCCTTCATGCCACCCCTCCGTCCGCAGTCCGCTCCACAGCCTCGGCCAGGCCCTGCCACAGGGCCTCGGCGGTGGAGGCCGCGGCGCCGGCGTCATCCTCGCCCGGCAGACCGAGCACGTTGACGTGCCCCATCTTGCGGCCGGACCGGGCCTCGGCCTTGCCATACAGATGCAGCCGCGCGCGGCCGGCAGCCAGCACGCCCTGCCAGTCGGGGTCCCCTGCGGCGGGCCACAGGTCACCCAGCAGGTTGACCATCGCCACCGGCGTGGTCAGCAACGCCGGGGCCAGCCCCAGCCCGCAGACCGCGCGCACCTGCTGCTCGAACTGGCTGACGGTGCAGGCATCCTGGGTGTAGTGCCCGGAGTTGTGCGGACGCGGCGCGATCTCGTTGACCAGCAATTCACCCTCCACCGTGAGGAAGAACTCCACCGCCAGTGTCCCCTGGTAGTCGAGCTGCTCGGCGATGTGCCGCGCGATCGCCGTGGCGCGTTCGCGCGGCTCGTCGCCGACCCGCGCCGGCACCCGCGTCAGGTGCAGGATGCCCTCGTGATGGGTGTTTTCCGCCACCGGAAAGGCCTCGTTCGCGCCGTCCGCGGTTCGCGCCACCAGCACCGAGAGCTCGCGCTCCAGCTCGACCTGGGCCTCCAGCACGCAGTCCACCAGCCCCAGCTCGGCATGCGCCGCGGGCAACTCGCCGGCCTGCGCCAGCCGGACCTGGCCCTTGCCGTCATAACCCAGGCGCGCGGTCTTCAGGATCGCGGGGAACGTCGGCCCTCCCGCGTCCGTTCGCACTTCGGGCGTCTGGCCGGCCAGGACCGCCTGCCAGGGGGCTACCGCCACACCGATCTCGCCGAGGAAGGCCTTCTCCTCCAGGCGATCCTGGGCAATGCTCAGGGCGCGCGGCCCCGGGCGCAGACAGGCATGCGCATCCAGCCACTCCACGGCCGGGCGCGGGATGTTCTCGAACTCGGTGGTAATGACCGCGCAGGCCCCGGCCAGGGCCTGCAGCGCATCGGGGTCGTCGAAGGCCTGGCACAGGTGGCGCGCCGCCACTCGCCCGGCCGGGCTGGCCGGGTCCGGGTCCAGGACCCATACGGGATAGCCCATGCCCTGTGCGGCCTCCACGAAATAGCGGCCGAGCTGCCCGCCACCGAGCAGCCCGAGGGTCGCAGGGGGCTGGATCATGACGGGTCCGGTGGCAGGGTCTGCCCCAGCACGGCCTGACTTTGGGACTGACGAAAGGCATCCAGACGCTCACGCAGATCGGGATCGTGGTTCGCCAGCATCGCGGCGGCGAACAAGGCGGCGTTGGCCGCGCCCGCCTCGCCGATCGCGAAGGTCGCCACGGGGATGCCGCGCGGCATCTGCACGATGGACAGCAGCGAGTCCTGCCCCTTCAGGTGGCGCGAGGCAACCGGCACCCCGAGCACCGGTACCGGCGTCTTGGATGCCAGCATCCCCGGCAGGTGCGCCGCCCCCCCGGCCCCGGCGATGATCGCCTGTAGACCACGCTCGCGTGCCTGCTCGGCGTACTCGAACAGGAGATCCGGTGTTCGGTGAGCCGACACCACCCGGGCCTCGAACGGGACCCCGAGTTCGTCCAGCACATCCACCGCCCGCTCCATGGTCGCCCAGTCGGAGGTGCTCCCCATCACGACGCCCACGCGAGGCGCCGCCGAATTGCCTGCCATCTCAGTCATGGCCCGAACGATAGCGACCCCGGCCCCACCCGACAAGCCATGCGCACCACGAAGCCCACCAAGGCACAAAGAAAAGGCCGGTCAAGGGCGACCCACAGGGAGACACAGAGGCCGGAAGGCCTTACTGGTGAGAGCGAAGCGGGGGCGTGAATGGCCGGTGGATAAGGCGCGACGCGCCCATGCGCTTGCTGCCGATCGTCGCGTCTCCTTGTGGATCGCTTTTCTTCGTGGCTTCGTCCGCTTCGTGGTGCGCAAGGCCCGCGCCCGGTAGAATCGCGGCATGACTGACACCCTGCTTGAAAGCCACCTCCCCGACCTGGAACTCGTCCATCGCGGCAAGGTACGCGATCTCTATGCGGTGGACGCCGACCACTGGCTGATGGTCACCACCGACCGCCTGTCCGCCTTTGACGTGATCCTGCCCACGGCCGTGCCCGAGAAGGGCCGAGTGCTGACGGAGATCACGCAGTTCTGGATGCACAAGGTGGAGCGCGAGCTGGGCATCCCCAACCAGTTGACCGATATCCCACTGGAACAGGTGATCCCGGACCCGGCCGTTCGCGCCCCGCTGGAAGGACGCAGCCTGGTGATCCGCCGGCTCGAAGCCCTGCCGGTGGAGGCAGTGGTACGCGGCTACCTGATCGGCTCTGGCTGGAAGGACTACCAGGCCAGCGGCGCGGTCTGCGGCATCCCGCTCCCGGCCGGCCTGGAGCTCGCCTCGAAGCTCCCCGAGGCGATCTTCACCCCCAGCACCAAGGCCGACGTCGGCGACCACGACGCCAATATCGACTTTGATGCCGTCGTGGCGACCATCGGCGAGGACCGGGCGCGGCAGGTGCGCGACGCGGCACTCTCGATCTACGCGATGGCGCGCGACTACGCGGCCGAGCGCGGCATCATCATCGCCGACACCAAGTTCGAGTTCGGCGTCGATGCCGCCGGCACCCTGCATCTGATCGACGAGGTCCTGACCCCGGACTCCTCGCGCTTCTGGCCCGCCGACCGCTACGCGCCGGGCACCAGCCCCGAGTCCTTCGACAAGCAATACGTACGCGACTACCTGGAGACCCTGGACTGGGACAAGCAGCCGCCCGGCCCCGAGCTGCCCGCGGAAGTGGTGGAACAGACCGCGGCGCGCTATCGCGAGGCCCTGGAGCGCCTGACCCGCGACGCATGAGCCCGGCACAGACAGGAGCGCCCCCGCAGGGCCTGTTCGTCACCGGCACCGACACCGGCGTCGGCAAAACCTTCGTCAGCTGCGCGCTGCTGGAACTCTGGCGGGATCGTGGGCTGCGGCCGCAACCGCGCAAGCCGGTGGAATCCGGCTGCCCGCCGGGCCCGGATGGGCTGCGGCCCGAGGACGGGATAAACCTGACCCACGCGGCGGGCCTTCCGGACGCCGCCATCGAGCAGGTCACGCCCTGGCGCTTCCCCGATGCCATCGCCCCGGACCAGGCCGCCGCGAACCAGGGCGTGCGCCTGACGATCGCGGAGCTGGCCGCGGCCTGCGCAGCCGACGGCACGGGCCCGCGGCTGGTGGAGGGTGCGGGGGGCTTCTACTCGCCGCTGTGTACCGATGGCCTGAACGCGGACCTCGCCGAGGCCCTCGGGCTACCGGTCCTGCTGGTGGCCGAGGACCGCCTGGGCACGCTGAACACCTGCCTGCTGACCCTGGAGGCCCTGGAACGACGCGGCCTGCAACTGGCCGGGATCGTGCTGAACCGGCGCCGGGTGGATGCCGACCCGCGCCTCGACAATGCCGCCGCGCTGCGTTCACGCACGAGCGCCCCGATCATCGAGTCAGCGGAAGGCATCACCCGCGCGGCGCTGGCTCAGAAGCTCTCCACCTCGAAGTTGTCCGGGCGCACGCCGCCGGAGGACTCGCGCTCCTGACCGCGGGACTCGGAGGCCGCAGGGGCTTCCTCTTCGTCAACCCGGAACCCGGCCAGGGTCTCGCGCAGGGCACGGGTTCCCTCGCGGTCGACGCGGCGGGTCTCGATGATATGCACCGGGCGCTGGGACTCGCCGTAGTACGCCTCGTTGAAGTCGTCGCGCACGGTCATGCGCGAGCCGGACAAGCTCATGCCCAGGTAGGCACCCCGCGCCCGCGAGTAGGACAGGAAGTCGGCCGTCGGGGTGGCGCTACGGCCCGCACCCACCGGACCGGCAGCCACCGAGGCATCGCCCCCCAGGCGGATGGCGGACCCGAACATCGAGTCCACCGCATCCTGGGTGCGCGCGACCATCACCACCTCGGCGGCATCACCACCGAACTGCATGCCGAAGCTGACCGAACCGAGGGAGTAGAACGCCACCGGCGAATAATCGCCGCGCTCGTCGTCCCAGGCCAGGAACACGCCGATGCCGCCGGAGCCTCCGATCAGGAAGGCCCCGCGAGCCACGCGCGGGAAAATCACCACGCCGCGGGCGTCGCGCAGGTCCTCTTTAAGGGACTCGTACTCGGGGTGGGTCGCCATGTTCTCCACCGTCGCCTGGGCGCGATCGATGATGTCCTGCGGATCGATCTCGCGGCTGAACGGGTTCGCGTGAGCGCTCCCCACTATGGCGACAAACACCAGCGTCGTCAGGCAGAAAAGGATCAGTCGTTGCATCGTGGAAACCTCCAGAAAGGCCAAGGGAGACGCGGCCGCGCGAATGCGTCGGCGTCTCCCTAACGAATACATTCATCATGGCACAAAAAAAGGGGGCCGAAGCCCCCTTTTTCGTGCTGCAATCCGCAGGATCAGTTGACCTTGGGATCCAGCTCGCCGGACAGGTAGCGCTTGACCATGTCGTCCAGGGAGATCGGCTTGATCTTGGACGCCATGCCGGCGCAACCGAAGGCCTCGTAACGGGCCTGGCAGAGGTCCTTCATCGCGGCGGTCGAGGCCTTCAGGAACTTGCGCGGATCGAATTCCTTCGGGTTCTCGGCCAGGAACTTGCGCACCGCACCGGTGGAGGCCATGCGCAGGTCGGTGTCGATGTTGACCTTGCGCACGCCGTGCTTGATGCCTTCCTGGATCTCTTCGACCGGCACGCCGTAGGTCTCGCCCATGTCGCCGCCGTACTTGTTGATGATCTGCAGCCACTCCTGCGGAACGGAGGAGGAGCCGTGCATGACCAGATGGGTATCCGGGATGCGGGCGTGGATCTCCTTCACGCGCTGGATGGCCAGGATGTCACCGGTCGGCGGACGGGTGAACTTGTAGGCGCCGTGGGAGGTACCGATGGCGATCGCCAGGGCGTCGCACTTGGTGTTCTTCACGAAGTCGGCGGCCTCGTCCGGGTCGGTCAGCAGCTGGTCGTGGGACAGCTGGCCCTCGGCGCCGGAACCGTCTTCCTCGCCGGCCATGCCGGTTTCCAGGGAGCCCAGGCAACCCAGCTCGCCTTCCACGGACACGCCACAGGCGTGAGCGATCTCGGAGACCTTGGCGGTCACGTCACGGTTGTAGTCGTACGAGGCCGGGGTCTTCATGTCAGGCATCAGGGAGCCGTCCATCATCACCGAGCTGAAGCCGGACTGGATGGAGCGCAGGCAGACTGCCGGCTCGGAGCCGTGATCCTGGTGCAGCACAACCGGGATGTCCGGGTACTGCTCGATGGCGGCGATGATGTTGTGGCGCAGGAAGGGCTCGCCGGCGTACTTGCGGGCACCGGCGGAGGCCTGAATGATCACCGGGGAGTCGACCGCAGCGGCCGCTTCCATGATCGAATGGACCTGTTCCATGTTGTTGGCGTTGTACGCCGGCATGCCATAGCCATGTTCGGCGGCATGGTCCAGAAGCTGGCGAAGTGAGATTAGAGCCATGGATTCCTCCTTACGGGATTCGGACTGAGGTAGTGAAAAAGTCGATTATCTGGTTGGCGACTGCGGGCGGTGCGCGGTTCAGGCCAGTTCGCCGACGCGCACGATCTTCATGGCGTTGGTGCCGCCATGCTCGCCCTGCAGGTCGCCCTTGGTAATGATGACCAACTCGCCATCCTGCACGACGCCCTCGGCCTTGAGCAAGTTCACCGCCTCACGGTTCACGCTTTCGTGGCTCTCGGGGATCGGCTTCAGGGTCACCGGATAGACGCCGCGATAAAGCGTCATGCGGCGGCTGGTGGATTCGTGCTGGGTGAGCGCGTAGATCGGGATGCCCGAGCTGATGCGCGACATCCACAGCGCCGTGGAACCGGACTCGGTCAGCGCGGCGATCGCGGAGACATCGAGATGGTTGGCGGTATACATGGTGGCCATCGCGATGGCCTCGTCGACCCGGCCGAAGGTCGAATCCATGCGATGGTCCGACTGACGTGCGGCGCGCTGGCGCTCGGCGGCCTCGCAGATCCGGTCCATGCTGGTGACCACGCGCGCAGGATAACGCCCGGTCGCGGTCTCGCCGGAGAGCATCACCGCATCCGTGCCGTCCAGCACCGCGTTGGCCACGTCGAACACCTCGGCGCGGGTCGGGATGGGGTTCTGGATCATGGTCTCCATCATCTGGGTCGCGGTGATGACCAGACGATTGAGGCTGCGCGCGCGCGTGATCAGGGTCTTCTGCACCCCCGGGAGCTCGGCGTCACCGATCTCCACGCCCAGATCGCCGCGGGCGATCATGATGACCTCCGAGGCGGCGATGATCTCGTCGATCACCTCCAGGGCCTCGGAGCGCTCGATCTTGGCGCAGATCCCGGCCTCCCAGCCGGCATCCTTCAACAGGCCCCGCGCCAGGTGCAGGTCCTGGGCGGAACGCGGGAACGAAACGGCCAGGTAGTCCACCTGCAGCTCGGCCGCCAGGCGGATATCGTCGCGGTCCTTGTCCGTAATCGCGGGCGCAGACAGGCCGCCGCCCTGGCGGTTGATGCCCTTGTTGTTGGACAGCTCGCCACCGACCTCGACGGTGGTCTCGATCCGGCTGCCATTGACCGCCGTGACCTTGAGCACGATACGACCGTCATCCAGCAGCAGGATGTCGTCCGTGCGCACGTCGTCCGGGAGGTCCTTGTAGGTCAGGCCGACCTGGGTGGCATCGCCCGCGTCGCGATCCAGCTCGGCATCCAGCGCGAAGGGCGCGCCCTCTTCCAGCTGCACCTTGCCCTGCTGGAAGCGGTCGATGCGGATCTTGGGGCCCTGCAGGTCGCCCAGGACACCAACGCAACGGCCGGCGCGCTCGGAGGCGGCCCGCAGCCGCGCCAGGCGCTGGCGGTGGTCATCCGGATCGCCATGCGAGAAGTTCAACCGGACCACATCCACACCGGCCCGGATGATGGCCTCCATGGCCTCGTCGCTGTCCGTTGCCGGCCCCAGCGTGGCTACGATCTTGGTACGTCTCATCCGCGCGTGTCTCCGTCAGCGGGGAAGGACAAGGGCCTCAGCCCTTGGCCCGTTCTTCCAGGATGGCGACGGCCGGCAGGGTCTTGCCCTCGAGGAACTCGAGGAAGGCGCCGCCGCCGGTGGAGATGTAGCTGATGCGATCCGCCAGGTTGTACTTGTCGATCGCGGCCAGGGTGTCGCCACCCCCGGCGATGGAGAACGCATTGCTCTCGGCGATCGCCTCGCCCAGGGCCTTGGTGCCACCGGCGAACTGATCGAACTCGAACACGCCCACCGGGCCGTTCCAGACGATGGTGCCGGCATTGCGCAGAGCCTCGGCATAGGTGGCCGCGGTCTCGGGGCCCACATCGAAGATCATGTCGTCGTCCGCAACGGCGTCCACGGCCTTGGTCTCGGCCGGGGTGGATTCGGAAAACTCCTTGCCCACGGTCACGTCGGTCGGGACCGGGATCTCGCCGCCCTTGGCGCGGGCGGCCTCCATCAGGCGCTTGGACTCTTCGACCAGATCCGCCTCGTACAGCGACTTGCCGACACCATGGCCCTGGGCCGCGATAAAGGTGTTGGCGATGCCGCCACCGACGATCAGCTGATCGACCACCTTGGACAGCGACTCCAGCACGGTCAGCTTGGTCGAGACCTTGGACCCACCGACGATCGCCACCAGCGGGCGCTTCGGGGTCTCCAGGGCCTGCCCCAGAGCCTCCAGCTCCTTGGCCAGCAACGGGCCGGCGCAGGCCTGCGGGGCGAATTTGGCCACGCCATGGGTGGAGGCCTGGGCGCGGTGGGCGGTACCGAAGGCGTCCATCACGAACACGTCGCACAGCGCAGCGTACTTCTTGGCCAGCGCCTCGTCGTCCTTCTTCTCGCCGGCGTTGAAGCGCACGTTCTCGAGCAGGATCACCTCGCCCGGCTTGGCATCCACGCCGTCGAGGTAATCCCGAACCAGGCGCACTTCGCGCCCGAGCAGGCCACCCATATGCTCGGCGACCGGGGCCAGAGAGTCCTCCTCGGAGAACTCGCCCTCGGTCGGGCGGCCCAGATGCGACATCAGCATCACGGCCGCGCCGGCGTCCAGGGCCTTCTGCACAGTCTCGAGGCTCGCGCGGATACGGGCGTCGGAGGTGACCTTGCCGCCCTTCACCGGGACGTTGAGATCCTGACGCACCAGCACACGGCGACCCTGCAGGTCGAGATCGGTCATCTTGATGACAGACATGGGAGTACCTCTCGAAATACGGTTGAAAGAGAAAAGGCTTCGGGCGAGCCCCCGCAGGGACTGGCCCCAGGCCTCTTGGACCCAGGCAATGCAAATGGCCGGACCCCGAGGGGCCCGGCCATCCGGCCTTACTTGGCGACGTGCTCCACCATGCGCAGCATGTTGCAGGTGTAGCCGTACTCGTTGTCGTACCAAGCGACGACCTTCACGAAGGTCGGGTCCAGCTGGATGCCGGCACCGGCGTCAAACACGGACGGGGCGGTGTAACCACGGAAGTCGGTGGAGACCACCAGGTCTTCGGTGTAGCCCAGCACGCCCTTCAGCTCGCCCTCGGAGGCCTTCTTCATGGCGGCGCAGACGTCGTCGTAGTTGGCGTCGCTGTTGAGCTCCACGGTCAGGTCGACCACCGACACGTCGGAGGTCGGCACGCGGAAGGCCATGCCGGTCAGCTTGCCGTTCAGTTCCGGCAGCACCTTGCCCACGGCCTTCGCGGCACCGGTGGAGGACGGGATGATGTTCTCCAGGATGCCGCGGCCCCCGCGCCAGTCCTTCATGGACGGGCCATCGACGGTCTTCTGGGTCGCCGTGGCGGCGTGCACGGTGGTCATCAAACCACGCTTGATGCCGAACTTGTCGTTCAGCACCTTGGCCACCGGGGCCAGGGCGTTGGTGGTGCAGGAGGCGGCGGAAACCATGGTCTGGCCGGCGTACTCACCATGGTTCACGCCAAAGACGAACATCGGGGTGTCGTCCTTGGACGGCGCGGACATCACGACCTTCTTGGCGCCGGCGTCCAGATGCTTCTGGGCGGTCTCGGCGGTCAGGAACAGACCGGTGGATTCGATCACGATGTCGGCGTCGATATCGCCCCACTTCAGCGCGGCCGGATCCTTTTCGGCGGTCAGGCGGATGCGGTTGCCATTGACCACCAGGTCGTTGCCGTCGACGCTGACGTCGCCTTCGAAGCGGCCATGGACCGAGTCATAACGCAGCATGTAGGCCAGGTATTCCGGGTCCAGCAGGTCGTTGATGCCGACCACCTGGAGGTTCGGGAAATCCTTGGCGATGGCACGGAAAGCCATGCGGCCGATACGACCGAAGCCGTTGATACCAACCTTGATAGACATGAGAGTCTCCTCTTTATTGCTTAAGCGAAATCGATTCGGGCTCAGCCGTTCATCACGTCACGTGCGACCTGGGCGACGTTCTCCGGCTTGAAACCGAAGTAATCGAGCAGGGCACCACCCGGGGCGGATTCGCCGAAGCGATCCAGGCCAAACACCGCGCCGTCGAGGCCGGTGAACTTGTGCCAGGTCGTGGTCGCGCCGGCCTCGATGGCGACACGGGCCCGCACGGCCTTCGGCAGCACGGCCTCGCGGTAGGCCGGATCCTGCTGGTCGAACAGCTCGACACAGGGCATGGAGACCACGCGGACCTTCTTGCCCTCGCCGCTCAGCACGTCGGCGGCCTGCACGGCCAGTTCAATCTCGGAACCGGTGGCGATGAAGATCAGGTCCGGGGTGCCGTCGCAATCCTTCAGCACGTAACCGCCGCGGGCGATGTTGGCGAGCTGCTCGCCGTCACGCTCCATGTGCGGCAGGCCCTGACGCGACAGGATGAACGCGGACGGGCCGTCGGTACGCTCGATGCCGGCCTTCCAGGCGACCGCGGTCTCGACCGCATCGCAGGGGCGCCAGACGTTCAGGTTCGGGATCAGACGCAGGCTCGGGGTCTGCTCGATGGGCTGGTGGGTCGGGCCGTCTTCGCCGAGACCGATGGAATCGTGGGTCAGCACGTACATCACGCGCTGCTTCATCAGCGCGGACATGCGGATGCCGTTACGGGCATAGTCGGAGAAGATCAGGAAGGTACCGCCGTACGGGATGAACCCGCCGTGCAGGGCGATGCCGTTCATGATTGCGGCCATGCCGAACTCGCGCACGCCGTAGAACACGTAGTTGCCGGCGGCGTCGTCACGGGTGACGCCCTTGGACCCGCCATACATGGTCAGGTTGGAGCCGGCCAGGTCGGCGGAACCGCCCAGCAGTTCCGGAACGGCCGGCGCCATGCCGGCGATCGCGTTCTGCGAGGCCTTGCGCGAGGCGACCTTCTCGGCCTTCTCGATGGTCTGCTTGATATAGGCGTTGGCCTTCTCGCTCCAGTCGGCCGGCAGATCACCGGCAATCCGGCGCTCGAACTCGGCGGCCAGTTCCGGATGGGCGGCCTTGTAGGCGGCGAAGCGTTCCTTCCACTCGGTCTCGGCCTTGGCACCCTTGTCCTTCGCGCTCCAGCCCTCGTAGATGTCGCCCGGGATCTCGAACGGGCCGTGCTCCCAGCCCAGTTCCTTGCGGGTCAGGGCGACCTCGTCGTCGCCCAGGGCGGCGCCGTGGCACTCTTCCTTGCCGCACTTGTTCGGGGAACCGAAGCCGATCACGGTCTTGCAGCAGATCAGGCTCGGCTTGTCGCTGTTCTGGCGCGCCTCTTCGATCGCGGCCTTGACCGCGTTGGCGTCGTGGCCATCCACGCCGCGCACGACGTGCCAGCCATAGGCCTCGAAACGGGCCGGGGTATCGTCGGTGAACCAGCCCTCGACCTCGCCGTCGATGGAAATGCCGTTGTCATCCCAGAACGCGACCAGCTTGCCCAGACCCAGGGTGCCGGCCAGCGCGCAGGTCTCGTGGGAGATCCCTTCCATCATGCAGCCGTCGCCGAGGAAGGCGTAGGTGTTGTGGTCGACGATGTCGTGACCGGGCTGGTTGAAGTGGGCGGCCATCATCTTCTCGGCCAGCGCCATGCCGACCGCGTTGGAGATGCCCTGGCCGAGCGGACCGGTGGTGGTCTCGACACCGGCGGTGTAGCCGTATTCCGGGTGGCCCGGGGTCTTGGAGTGCAGCTGACGGAACTGCTTGATCTCGTCCATCGGCAGGTCGTAGCCGCTCAGATGCAGCAGCGAGTAGACCAGCATGGAGCCGTGACCGTTGGACATCACGAAGCGGTCGCGATCCGGCCAGCTCGGGTTCGCCGGGTTGTGCTGCATGTAGTCGTTCCACAGCACCTCGGCGATGTCCGCCATCCCCATCGGCGCTCCCGGGTGACCGGAATTGGCCTTCTGAACTGCGTCCATCGAAAGGGCGCGGATGGCGTTTGCAAGCTCTCTACGGGTCGGCATGCTGATCTCCTGCTCTAAGTAGTATTGGGTTCGGCTGATGGCGGGCGGCGGCGCGAGGCGCCAGCGGCGGCAGACCCGGACGAGTCGACCGAACGAGGGCTCACCAGTACCGGCCGGCGCGCCAGCGCACGGCGGTGGCCCGAGCAGCCTGCGGGAGCGGGCCCTTACTCGGCCACGCGAACGCGCGGCGGGCAGCACTCCCCATCAAAGGCGGTGCATTTTGGCCACTTTCGGGCACCGGGGCAAGTCGGCCCCAAACCGCGCCACGCTGCGCCCTCGCCGCCGGCCGGGACACCGATGCCCTGACTGTCGCGGGGGAGGGGCTTAGAAAAATCCTGCGAGTCGCGTTACACTAGAGGTCGTTTTGCGCAAAACTAAATCGAAACGACCCCAAAAGGAACGCTTAATGTCCAACGACTATATCTTTACTTCGGAATCTGTCTCTGCCGGTCACCCCGACAAAATGGCTGACCTGGTGTCCGACACCATCGTCGACGCCATCATCGAGCAGGACCCGCATGCACGCATCGCCTGCGAGACCGCCACCAAGACCGGCATGGTCATGCTGCTGGGCGAGATCACCACTGGCGCGCAGATCGACTACGAGCGCCTGGTGCGCGACACCGTCGTCGAGATCGGCTACAACGATTCCGACGTCGGCTTCGACGGCAAGACCTGCGCCGTGCTGAACGTGCTGGGCGAGCAGTCCCAGGACATCGCCATGGGTGTGGACCGCGACGTCTCCGACCGCGCCACCCAGGGCGCTGGCGACCAGGGCCTGATGTTCGGCTACGCCGCCCGCGAGACCGACACCCTGATGCCCGCCCCGATCTTCTACGCCCACAAGATGGTGCGCATCCAGTCCGAACTGATGAAGAGCGGCAAGCTGCCGTGGCTGCGTCCGGACGCCAAGAGCCAGGTCTCCCTGCGCTATGAAAATGGCAAGCCGGCCGGCCTGGACGCCGTGGTCCTGTCGACCCAGCACAGCCCGGACATCTCGCAGAAGGATCTGAAGGAAGCGATCTACGAAGAGATCTTCAAGAAGGTCCTGCCGGCTGAATGGCTGAGCCAGGTCGCCGACGACAAGCTCCACATCAACCCGACCGGCAAGTTCGAGATTGGCGGCCCGGTGGGCGACGCTGGCCTGACCGGCCGCAAGATCATCGTCGACACCTACGGCGGCATGGCCCGTCACGGTGGTGGCGCGTTCTCCGGCAAGGACCCGTCCAAGGTGGACCGTTCCGCAGCCTACGCCGGTCGCTATGTGGCCAAGAACATCGTTGCCGCCGGCCTGGCCGAGAAGTGCGAGATCCAGGTCTCCTACGCCATCGGCGTGGCCGAGCCGACCTCGATCACGATCGACACCTTCGGCACCGGCAAGCTGGACGATCGCAAGATCGAAGGCTTTGTGCGCGAAGTGTTTGATCTGCGCCCGTGGGGCCTGATCCAGATGATGGATCTGCTGCGTCCGATCTACAAGGCGACTGCCGCCTACGGTCACTTCGGCCGCGAAGACGTCGACCTCCCCTGGGAGCGTACCGACAAGGCCGAGGAACTTAAGAAGATGTCGGGCCTCTAAGAGCCCCGACATTTCTTGAAAGAAATACCCATCCGGCTGAGGAGCGCTGCAGCGGTTTTACCGTCAGGCTCAGCCGGATGCACCCTGAAACATGAACACGGCGCTCATCCAGATAAACGGAGAAGTTGATCCATGAATGCTGTGATGAACGACAAAAAGACCACCGATTACGTCGTCAAGGACATTAACCTTGCCGAATTCGGCCGCAAGGAAATTGCGATTGCCGAGACCGAAATGCCCGGTCTGGTCCAGACTCGCGAAGAGTACGCGGCCTCCAAGCCGCTGAAGGGCGCCAAGATTGCCGGCTCCCTGCACATGACCATCCAGACCGCGGTGCTGATCCAGACCCTGGAAGCCCTGGGTGCCGACGTGCGCTGGGCCTCCTGCAACATCTACTCCACCCAGGACCACGCCGCGGCCGCGATTGCCGACGCCGGCACCCCGGTCTTCGCCGTGAAGGGCGAGACCCTGGAAGAGTACTGGGACTACTGCCACCGGATCTTCGAATTCGACGGCGGCGCCAACATGATCCTGGACGATGGCGGTGACGCCACGCTGCTCCTGCACATCGGCGCCAAGGCCGAGAAGGACCAGTCGGTCATCTCCAACCCGGAGAACGAAGAAGAAGTCGCCCTGTTTGCCTCGATCAAGGATCGCCTGGCCAAGCAGCCGACCTGGTACTCCGAACAGCTCGCCAAGATCAAGGGCGTGACCGAAGAGACCACCACCGGTGTGCATCGCCTGTACCAGATGGCGAAAGACGGCGAACTGGCCTTCCCGGCGATCAACGTCAATGACTCGGTCACCAAGTCCAAGTTCGACAACCTGTACGGCTGCCGCGAGTCCACCGTGGACTCCATCAAGCGCGCCACCGACGTCATGATCGCCGGCAAGATCGCCGTGATCTGCGGCTACGGTGACGTCGGCAAGGGTGCCGCCCAGTCGCTGGCCGGCCTCGGTGCCACCGTGTGGATCACCGAAATCGACCCGATCTGCGCCCTGCAGGCCGCGATGGAAGGTTTCCGCGTCGTCACGATGGAAGACGCGGCCGACAAGGCCGAGATCTTTGTCACCGCGACCGGTAACAAGGACGTGATCACCGAAGATCACATGACCCGCATGAAGAACCAGGCCATCGTCTGCAACATCGGTCACTTCGACTCCGAGATCGCCGTGGCCGCGATGCGCAAGTACGAGTGGGAGAACATCAAGCCGCAGGTTGACCACATCATCCTGCCGAATGGCAACCGGATCATCATGCTGGCCGAAGGCCGCCTGGTGAACCTGGGCTGCGGTACCGGCCATCCGAGCTTCGTGATGTCCAACTCCTTCACCAACCAGACCCTGGCTCAGATCGAGCTGTGGACCAAGGGTGACCAGTACGACAAGAACGTCTTCGTGCTGCCGAAGCACCTGGACGAGAAGGTCGCACAGCTGCACCTGTTCAAGCTGGGCGCCAACCTGACCCGTCTTACCGACGATCAGGCGAAGTACCTGGGTATGTCGGCGGATGGCCCGTTCAAGCCGGAACACTACCGCTACTGATCGGCCAGCCTCACATTTCAATTCGTTGGTAATGTGAACGCCGAGGCGGGCCGCATGTTCGTGCGGTCCGCCTTCTTTTTGTCTGGAGGACAAACATGTCTGCACAAGAACGCGTCTACAGCGTTGAATTTTTCCCGCCCAAGGACGAGGCCGGAGCCGAACGCCTGGCCAAGGCCCGCAAGCGTCTGGGCGCACTGAATCCCGAGTTCTATTCCGTCACCTTCGGCGCCGGGGGATCCACCCGCGACCGCACCCTGGAGACGGTCCGGGACATCATCGACAACGATGGCATCCCCGCCGCCCCGCATGTCTCCTGCATTTCGTCGACCAAGGACGAGCTGCGGGACCTGCTGTCGACCTACCGCGATTCCGGGGTCAAGCGCATTGTGGCGCTGCGCGGCGACCTGCCGTCCGGCACCAAGCATTCCGGCGGTGATTTCCGTTATGCCTCCGAGCTGGTGGAGTTCGTCCGCGCCGAGTTCGGCGACCAGTTCAAGATCGAGGTCGCGGCCTATCCGGAGTTCCATCCGCAGGCACCGAATGCCGAGAAGGACCTGGAGAACTTCAAGACCAAGGTGGATGCTGGCGCCGACGCCGCGATCACCCAGTACTTCTACAATCCGGACGCCTACGTGGCCTTCATGGAACGGGTAGAGAAGATGGGCATCACAATCCCGATCATTGCCGGGATCATGCCGATCACCAACTACACCCAGATCGTGCGCTTCTCCGAGATGTGCGGCGCCGAGATCCCGCGCTACATCCGCAAGCGGATGGAGGCCTATGGCGACGACAAGGAATCGATCCGCAAATTCGGGATCGAGGTCGCCACGCGTCTGACCGACGACCTGCTCGATAACGGCGCGCCTGGAATCCACTTCTATTCGATGAACCAGGCCGGACCGACCGAACAGATCTGGAAGGCCCTGGACCTCGACAACCGGAAGTAGACGGCATGCGCTGCCCCCGGCTGCTGCTCGAATCCGAGGCACTGGCCGCGGGGCAGTTGCTCCCCGCCCCACAGGACCGGCTGCATTACGCCACCACCGTCCTGCGTCTGAAAAGCGGTGCCCCCTGCCGCGTCTTCGACGGCGTCGGCAACGAATTCGACGCGACCCTCGAACTCACCGAC
Source organism: Thioalkalivibrio sp. AKL12 (assembly GCF_000377925.1). Classification (NCBI taxonomy): domain Bacteria; kingdom Pseudomonadati; phylum Pseudomonadota; class Gammaproteobacteria; order Chromatiales; family Ectothiorhodospiraceae; genus Thioalkalivibrio; species Thioalkalivibrio sp. AKL12. The sequence goes on along the minus strand of NZ_KB898890.1, from coordinate 247,243 downwards.
CGACGCCACGGCACCTTCCATCTGGGCGAACGTGCCGCCGCCCCGACCCATCCCGCGTTTCCGATCCACCTGTTGCAGGGCGTGGCCCGCGGCGACCATATGGACCTGGCCATTCAGAAGGCCGTGGAGCTCGGCGTTCAGTCCATCCGCCCGGTGCTGTGCGAGCGCTCGCGTTCGGCTGCCGCCCACAAGGGACTGGAGAAGCGCCAGCGGCACTGGCAGGGCATCCTGCAGGCCGCTGTGGAGCAATGCGGCCGCAATGAACTGCCCGCGCTACATCAACCGGCCCTGCCCGCGGCCGCACTCGCGGAATGCCCGGACAGCCTCGGGCTGCTCGCCGAGGAAGGCGCGCCCGGGCTGGACGACCGCCTGGTCGCACGCGGGCACCCGCCCGGCGCAGTGGCGCTGTATATCGGACCGGAAGGGGGGCTAACGCCTGCGGAGCGCGAGCAGGCCCGGGCAGGCGGATTTCTGGGCGTCGGCATGGGCCCGCGGACCCTGCGCACCGAGACGGCCGCAATGGCCCTGATCACCCTGGTACAGGCGCGTCTCGGGGACCTTCGAGGCTAGTCACAACAGGCGGGAACCGCCCCGGTGGGGTCGCCTCGAGTCGCCGCCACATGATCAGGCTGGCTGCGTCTCCGCAAGCTCGAGCAGACGCTGCTCGAGGGTATCCAGTCGAAGCAAGTGCGTCGTCACGCCCGAGGCCTTCACCCGCCAGGACCACGGAGTGGCGTCGACGTCCTCCAGCGCATAGATATTCTGCGCGGTGATCTGCACCGGATGCGGCGTACCGCGAACCTCCAGGGCATAAAACGGCAGGTGATCCGGCTGCATCACCGCCTGCATCACCAGAAGCCGGGTGAACCGCCGGCGATCCTCGCCGCTGTCGCGGCCCGGATCCAGCAACTGGTTCACGTTGATCACCGGCACCTGCACGTCCTGCCAGACCAGGCTGGGCTGCAGCCAGGGGACATCCGGATGCTCGGATTCCTGCTGGACGGCCCCGGCGCGGGTGGTCACCTCGAGAAAGGCGCTGCGGGGCAGCAGGATGGAGCCGCTATCCAGCTGAACGATCACCGCCTCGACGGCCTGACCCTGTGCTTCCTCGCTCATGCCAGTATCCCTTCGAGTTGCTCGCGGATCGCGTTCAGCAGGTCATTCTCCAGATACGGTTTCCCGAGATAACCGTTGACCCCGAGACGGTTGGCTCGCTCGCGGTGCTTGGTCCCGCTGCGCGAGGTGATCATGATGATGGGCACCCCCCCGAAGTCCGGATGATCGCGCACGTGGGCGGCGAACTCGAAGCCGTCCATGCGCGGCATCTCCACGTCCAGCAGGATCAGCTGCGGGCGCCGCTCGTCCAGCAGGCCCACCGCATCGAGACCGTCACGGGCCGTGACCACGTCGTAGCCGTGGCGCGTCAGCAGGCGCGCGGTGACCTTGCGAATGGTAATCGAGTCATCCACCACCATGATCCGTTTCGCGCTCGCCGTCTCGACAACAGCCTGCGGCGCCTCCGCCAGGGACGCCGTCGCGGAGGCAAACCGCACCAACATGCTCAGATCAAGAATCAGCATGACCGAACCATCGCCCTGGAGGGTGGCACCGGCCACACCCGGGATACGACTGAGGACCGGGCCCACCGACTTCACCACAACCTCCTGACTACCCAGCAGGCCGTCAATGCGCAACGCGATACGCTGATCATCGGCGCGCACGAGCAACAACGGGAACGGATGATCCGGCAAGTGTTCGACGCCCGCCTGACTCTCCACACCCATCAAGTCACCGAGCCCGCGCACTGCGTAGTCCTGACCGATGTAGTTGTAGATTGCCTCGTCGTCCCGGCGATCGATCTCCTCGGCTCGCGCGCGAACCACGCCCTCCACCGAGGCCATCGGGACGGCAAAGGTTTCTTCGCCCACCTGCACCAGCAAGGCCTGCGAGATCGCCAGGGTGAACGGCAGGCGCATGATGAAACGCGAGCCCTTGCCTGGCGTCGACTGGATCTCCAGCGTGCCGCCCAGCTGTTTCACGTCGCTGTTCACCACGTCCAGGCCAACGCCGCGCCCCGCCACCTGCGAGACTTCGGCGGCGGTGGAGAAACCGGACTGCAGGATGAGCTGCAGGGCCTGGGCATCCGTGACCTCGGCATCCGCCGCGATGAGCCCGCGCTCCGCCGCGCGCGCCCGGATCGCCTCGGCATCGATGCCCCGACCGTCATCCGTGACCTGCAACCGGATCTCGCTGCCGGACTGCTCCAGACTGACATCGATCTGGCCCTGCGCCGGCTTGTGTGCCTGTTCCCGCTCGGCAGCACCTTCGATACCGTGCGCAATGGCATTGCGCAGCAGGTGCTCCAACGGCGACACCAGGCGTTCCAGCAGGGCACGGTCCAGCTCGGCCCCCTGGCCGGTGAACTCGACGCGGACCTGTTTGCCCAGGTCCTCGCCCGCCTGGCGTACCACCCGTCGTAGCCGCGGCGCCATACGCGCGAAACGCACCATGCGCTGACGCATCAACTGGTCCTGCAGATCGGTTCCCACGCGCCGCTGCTGCAGAAGGATGCCCCCGGCATTCTGCAACTCGTCACCGACTTCCTGCTTCAGGGCCTCGAGGTCACTGACACTCTCGGCGAGCGCGCGGGACAGCTGCTGGATGCCGGAATAGCGGTCCATTTCCAGCGGATCGAAGTCGAGGGCGTCCTCCCCACTCTCCTCCTCCACCCGGAACAGGATCTGGGTCTCGGTTTCGATCTCGAGCTTGCGCAGCTGGTCGCGCAGACGGGCGATGGTGCGCTCCAGTTCGTCGACCTGGCTCTCGACCCGCCCAACCGTCTGTTCGAAGCGGCGATGGAAGGTCGCCAGCTCGCCGGCATTGTTCACCAGGCTGTCGAGGACCTCGGCATCCATGCGCACCTGGTCCTGGATCCGCCGGCCCTCGGTCTCCGGCGTCTCGTGGCTGCGCCGGTCCGTCTCCGCTCGGGCCTCCTCGACCACCAGATCCTTCCCGGAGGTGGCTTCGGCTTCGGAGTCGTCGCTCTCAAACGTATCCGTCTCGGGCTCCGCTTCGGTCGATTCGGCGTCCGCTTCACCCCCGGCCCAGGCGCGCAGCGCGGGCAGCGATTCGCTGGCCGATTCGTCCATCTGCCAGGCCCCGACCCCGCGCTCGACCAGGCGCTGTACGTCGCTCAAGGCCCGCTCGGTAAGCTGGAAGAAGCCGTCGCGCGGCTCCAGACCGGTCTCGGTCTCCACACTCAACGCACTTTCCAGGGCGTGCGCAATGGCTCCGACCACGGTGAAACCGGCCATGCGGGCGCTGCCCTTCAGGGTGTGCACTTCGCGCTGGAAGGCATTCTGATCGGGCCCCGGGCGCCCCCCAGTCTCGCGCCAGCCATTCAGGGCCGTGAACGCAGACTCGAGGATATCGCGCGCCTCCTCGATGAAGACCTCGGCAAACTCCCAGTCGATCTCCGGTTCCGGTTCCGGCTCTGCGGTCGACTCGGCGACATCGAGGTCGTCGAAGTCGGGCGACTCTTCCTCGCTGGCATCATCTTCTGTTCGCAGCAGCTGTTCCGCGGTCGCATTATCCAGCAGGGCATAGACCTCGGGGGCCCAGGGCGGCGGGTCCAGGACCTTGAGCGGGTCCGGTGCCTCGTCGCCGACTGCATCGGCCACGTACGTCTCCAGCTGCCGCAGCAACTCGATGGCCTGCGGCAGCAGCGCCCATTCCATGTCGCGATGGATCCGGATCAGCCGTTCGAACGGTCCGCACACCGAATAAATGCCACGAATATCGGCGGTCCGGGCGCTGCCGTTCAGGGTATGCAGCGCCCGCTCGAGGTCATGATTCGGGACCCGGTCCGGGCGCCACTGGGACTCGTCCAGCCAACCACGCAGCGCGAGCAGATGGACCTGCGCCTCAGCGGCAAACACCTGCCACAGCTGGGGATCCGTGTCCATGCGATCGGCCACAGGCTCGGACGGGAGCTCCGGCTCTTCAGCCTCGGCCTCTCCGTCGACAGGACCTTCGAGGGCGCCCTCCTCGACGGCGCCGGAATCCTCCCCGACCTCGACCCCAACATCCGGGGCCATCGTGTCGCCCTCGGTCAGCGCCTCTTCGGTCACCTCGAAGGCATCGGCGGGAAGCTCCAGGGCGTCAAGATCCAGCGGTTCAGCAGACCGCTCAGCCGCCGGCGGCTCTTCCGTCTGCCACGGCGAATCCAGGGTTCCGCCGTACTCGGACTCTGCGGATTCCGTTCTGTCGGTCGCCGCTGCAAGGGCATCCGGCGGCAGATCGGGCACAAAGGCGCCCGGCTCCTGCAGGAGCTCGTCGACCGCCTCGTCCTGGTCGGGGGCTGCCGTCTCGGCGCCTGCGAACGAATCCGGTGCGTCCAGTTCGTCGAGGGTGCGCGCCAGGGCCTCGAACTCCGCGTCCGCCCCCGGCGGCGCAGCGCGCACAGCCGCCTCGTCATCTTCCGTTTCGGCCTCGTCGGGTTCCGGCTCGCCGGCGGCCAGAGCCCGCAGACGCAGGGCAATGTCCAGAACCGGTGTAACCGGCCCGGTATCGTCACGCACCTCCGCGACCAGTCCGGGCAGGACGCCGATGCCATCCTCGATGACCTGCAACGTGGCGTGGTCCGCCTCCTGGCCGGAATCCAGCTGGCGGTTGAGGAACGACTCCACGGCCCAGGCGAATTCGCCCAGACGCAAGGCGCCGGCCAACCGGCCCGACCCTTTCAGCGTGTGGAAGGAACGGCGAATGACCGAGAGGCTGTCGAGATCGGCCGGGTTGGCCTGCCAGCGCGGGAAGTGTTCGCCCAGACTGGCTACCTCCTCGTCCGCCTCCTCGAGGAAGATTTCCAGGATTTCCAGGTCCACATCGGGACCGCGGACCTGCTCCGCCAGCACGGTGTCGTCGAAAGGCAATGAATCGCGGCCGGCCGCGGGCAGCGGGCTCGCCGGCTGCACGACTGGCGCCGCATCGGCATCGGCATCGGCATCGGCATCGGCATCGGCATCGGCATCGAGCGTGTCCAATGGATCTTCGTCAGGTTCATCGCCGGGTGTGCCGAGATCGAAAACCGGAGGCTCGGCGAGGCCGGCGGGGTCCGCTTCAGCCCCGGTGTCTGCCGCCGGCGCATCCGGGGCCGCAGCCAGACGGACGGCGGCGACATCGCCGCCGCCGGAGATCGCACCAATGCGCTGCAGGGCCGCAATCCCCCGCTCGTGAACACTGTCCAGCTCACGCCAGGGCTGTCCGGAAGACTCCAGGGCGACCTCGATACTGCTAAGGACCTCGGCAAGGGCGTCGATCTCGCCTTCGTCGAGTTCGGCCGCTGCCATGCCGGCGCGGGAATCGAGATGACGGATCAGCGGGCCCAGCAGGGCGTGCAGGGCCTCGAAGCCGGACATCGACATCGCGCCCTCGATCCGGCGCAGCCCCTCGAGGGCCTCGTCGAGTCCATCGCCAGAGGCGTCCGCGCCGGCATCAAGGAATCCGAGGAAGATGTCGCGGACCCGGCGCACATCCACCAGGGCCTCCTTGTAGACGGCCGCCGCCAGCGCGCGATCGAATTCGGCCTGGGGCGAGGGGCTGGCGCTCTTGCGGCGCAGACCCGATTCCAGCAGGGACTCCAGCGCCAGCAGGTGCTCCGCCAGCACCATGTCGACCTGTTCATCCGCCGCGCCCGCGCGCTCGGGAGTAAGCGATGCCATCAGGGCGTCGGTGTGGTCCTGTCCGGCATCCAGCCCGAGAAGACTGAGTGTCGAGCCAATACGCTCGACCTGCCCGCGCAGGCTCTCGAGGTCGTCGACACCCCGCACCTGTGACCGCATCAAGACATCCAGCCGCTCGCGGACCTCGGCAAGGTCGTCTTCCAGGGCCTGGCGCAGGTTGTCGTAGACCGAACGGCCCACCCCGGTACCACCTTCCACGAGGCTCAACTGGTCGAGCCCGAATACCTCGCGCACGGCGAGGGTCTGTTCACCCTCGGAGGTTGCACAGGCAACGTGGAACAGAAGGGTCTTGATCAGGTCGGGCGATGCCTCGTATTCCGGTTCCGATCCGGCATTACCGGCCTCCACATGGGCCGACAAGGCGTTCAGATAGCGTCCGAGTTCGCGATCGACCCGGCCGACCAGTCGGCGCACGTCGGTATCGGCTTCAACACCGCCCTCGGCGACCGCCTCGAGCATCGCACCGGCGACCCAGAACAAGCGCCGGGCCTCGCCCGCCGGAACGGCCTCCTCCACCACGCGGGCAGTCGCCTGCATTCGGGCGGCTGGTTCGGTCGCATCTTCGCCGCGCACCAATTCCAGCAGATCGCGCTGAAAGCGCCGACGCGCCTGTTGCAGCAGCGGGACGCGAGATGCCGGATCGAGCACATCGCCACCCGAGCCTACACGCTCGTCGTCCACTGTCTGCGGGTCCGGCATCAATGCCGCGACATCCAGCAGCAACGAAGCGCCGCGACTGGTGCGCAACTCATTCAGCAGAGGGACAAGGATCATGGGCGACGGCAATTCGCCATCGCCCTCGTTCTCGAGGTAGTCGGGCAGCTGCAGGGCGGCCCGCAGCAGCGGCTCGGTGGCGGCCACATTCGGCTCGTCAGCGCGTTCGATCTGCCCCAGGACCTGCAACATCTCGTCGCAGATCAGGACCACGCTGTCGACCTGGACCATGACCAGGGTGTTGCGGATCTGTTCGACACGACTGCGCGCCTCGGCCAGACAATCGCTACAGCCCGGATCGTCGGAGTACCGTCGCAACGCGTCCTGGACCTCGACAAACAGCTTGTCGAGTTCGTCGCGGACCCAGTTCAGTGCGCTGGATGCCATCGGCCGCGTCCGCCGTCAGGCTCGTTGTTCGTCGGAAGAGGTCGGATCGGGGTCGGAAGCCGGCTCCCCCTCGATCGCAGCATCGACGCGTTCGGTGGTGCCGCCCGGCTCCGGCAGCTTGAAGTCCGATACCGAGGACTGCAGCTGGGCCGAGAGCTGGGCCAGGTCGCCGATCGCCGCCGCGGTGGACTGGGTCCCCTGCGTGGTCTCGGAGGTAATCTCGCGGATCTGGGCCATGATGGAGGTCACATCCTGCGCCATCTCGGACTGCTTGCGCGCCGACGAGGAGATCCCGTCGATCAGATCCGCCAGATCACTGGAGACCTGCTCGATCTCGGACAGCGCCTCGCCCGCGGCCTGGGCCAGTTCGGCCCCCTGCACCACGTTGGCGGTACTTTGTTCCATGGAGCTCACGGCCTCGCTGGTATCGGCCTGGATGGCCTTGACCAGCCCTTCCACCTGACGGGTCGCGCTGGAGGAACGCTCCGCGAGGCGCTGGACCTCATCCGCCACCACCGCGAAGCCGCGACCGGCCTCGCCCGCGGCAGACGCCTGGATCGCCGCATTCAGTGCCAGCACGTTGGTCTGTTCGGCGATGTCGTTGATCAGGCCGATAATGTCGCCGATCTCCTGCGACGATTCACCCAGGCGCTTGATCCGTTTCGCCGTCTCCTGGATTTGTTCGCGGATGTTGTCCATGCCCTCGATGGAACGGCGCACGGTGCCCGCCCCGCGGGATGCAATCTCCACCGAGTTACGTGCCACGGAGGCCGACTGTTCGGCATCCTGGGCGACCTTGTCGACCGAGCCCGACACCTCCTCGATCGCGTCGTCCGCGCGCTGGATCTCGCGGGCCTGTTCTTCCGACTTCTCGGCCAGCCCCAGCACCTGGGACCGCGTGGAAGCCGAGGATTCGCTGATATCGGCCGCCACCGTGTTGATGGTCGCGACCAGGGTGCGCAGGTTCTCGATCGCGTAATTCATCGAGTCCGCGATGGCCCCGGTGAAGTCCTCGGTCACCGTCGCGTTGACCGTGAGGTCGCCATCCGCAAGGTTCATCATCTCGTCGAGCAGGCGCAGGATTGCCTGCTGGTTGCGTTCATTCTGCGCCTCGGTCTCGGCCAGCTCGCGCTTGGTATCGCGGTAGAGGAACAGACCCATCGCGATCAGCAGCAGCAGCGCGAGGCCACCGAAGCCGAACCCGATGAGCGCGACCAAGCCCGCGCGTTCGGCCTCAACGGTGATGGCGTTTTCGAAGTCCCCGGTGGTCTCCAGCATCGCGCCACTGCTGGCCTCGACATTGGAGGCCGCCGCATTGACCTCGAACACCTGGGTGGAGGTATCCAGAACGCCTTCCACGGCCTCGCTAAAGGCGACGAACAGCGTGGCGATCTCCATCAGCAAGGCACGCGCTTGCGGGTCATCGACCGGTTCGACCCCCAGCGGGGCGAACCCCTCGATCAGGCCGTCCAGCACGCGGCCGTACAACGTTGCATCACGCTCGAAGCGCTCGATCGCCGGGGCCGCCTCGGCGCCCCCCTGGAGCACGCGACCCAGGCTGTTGGCAATACGCTGAATCAGCATGGTCTGGCGCGCCGCCACATAGACCTGCTCCGGCGGCTCGCCGATCCGGGTCATGCGCCGCACCACATCGTCGGACAGGCGCGAGAGCTCCGGCGAAAACGCGGCCACCGCATCGGAGAATTCCGTGATCAACTGGATGTCCGAACGCCCGAGGATGACCGTGTTGATGTTGTCCCGGTACGCCGACCATTCGCGATCCACCGCGGCGATATCCTCTTGCAAGGGTTCCGGAAGTGGCTGCAGACCGTCACCCCCCTGGCGGATTCGATCCAGGCGGGCCTCGAAGTCATCGCGCAGGGACTGCAGATCGCGGAATCCCTGCTCGGAGCCGGCGGCCGCCTCCAGCGAGCTGGTGGCGAGACGCTGCGACAACAGACGCAAGTCATTGGCCAGCGCGATCCGGTCACGGTACTGACTCTGCTCGTACTCGTGGTAGGTAAAGGCCCCGCCTGTCGCGATCAGGGCCAGCACCAGCAAGCCCCCGAGGACGAAGTTACGTGCGCGACGACTCGATCCCATCAGTTCATACTCCCTGTCGCAGCACCGCGAACCCCGTCATCAGACGGTAGCTGCGGACTGTTCGCTATTGGATGCACCGGCCAAGCCCGTGCCGGTAAAGCGATTGTTGTCATTGAGTAGCAGGTCCAGATCCAGCACCGGGTGCAACCGGTGCCCGAGATCGAATCCGCCAGTAATAAAGGGTCGGACGGCCTCGGGTACCGAGACCTCCAGGCGCCGTTGGGAGGGGATGCAACGGCGCATCCCCTCGACCTGGCTGACCAGAAGCCCGGCCATGCCCTGGCCCTGAGGTGCCACCACGATGCGCTGCCCGGTCGCGTCGTCCGGCAATGGCCGGTCCAGCAGCAGCCTGCCCATGTCGAAGACCGGCAGCACCAGCCCCCGCAGATTGCCCACGCCGAGCACGGCGGAATCCGCCAGCGGCACGCGGGTCAGCGCCATCGGGTCGGCGACCTCCGCGATCGAATCCATATCGACCAGGAAGCGGAAATCGCCAACCCGCAACAGGACGCCGCGCCAGCCGGTGCCGATGTCCCGCCGCAATTCGCGATTGACGCGGCGCCCTTCACGATCAAGGCTCGCAATCAGCGCAAACGGCGAGGACAGGTCGGTCTTCATGCCGACAGATATTTCCCGATGGTGGCCAGCAGGTCCTTCTCGACCACTGGCTTGGTGATGTAGTCGCGAGCCCCCTGACGCATCGCCCAGACCCGGTCGGTGGCCTGATCCTTGGTGCTGACCACAACCACCGGGACATGCGCGGTTTCATCCGCCTGGGAAAGCTGACGCGTGGCCTGGAAGCCATTCAGGCCCGGCATCACCACATCCATCAGGACCAGATCCGGCACCTGCGACTTGGCGGCGGCCACCCCATCCTCGCCACTTTCGGCGGTGGTCACCGAGTGCCCGTTTTTCTCGAGCATCGTGCGCAGGACATGGATTTCGGTCGGCGAATCGTCAACGATCAGAATGCGGGCCATGGGGTTCGTCTTTCCTTGGTTGGTGTGCAGTGGCGACGCTGTGCATCACGCCGCAGGACTGGCGTATCGGCGCATGGCGCCCAGGAGGTCATCCCGGGTAAACGGCTTGGTGAGGTAGTCTTCCGACCCCACAACGCGCCCCTTCGCCTTGTCGAACACGCTGTCCTTGCTCGACAGCATGATGATCGGCGTGGCACGGAATTCCCTGTTGTTCTTGATCAGTGCGCAGGTCTGGTAGCCATCCAGACGCGGCATCATGACGTCGATGAAGATAATGTCCGGGCGCGACTGCGCGACCTTGGACAGCGCTTCGAAGCCGTCCACGGCGGTGATGACTTCGGCCCCGTGCTTCTGCAGCAAGGATTCGGCGGTACGCCGAATGGTCTTGCTGTCATCGATCACCATGACCTTGAGCCCCTGAAACTCGGTGGCCGAGTCCGCTTCGGCAAGCGCGTTAGACACCTTTTCCCCCTGAGGTCATTTCGCCCCGAATCTAGCGGAACCGGGGCTCTGTGACAAACAGCACACAATGATATTGCATACCGGGGGCCGCAACGCGCGCGGCGCTGATCCAGCTTGCGGGGTCACCGACAGCCCCGGCGGGCATGGCATACTCCCCGGAACATCCCGTTCGTGCGAGGCAACGTGGCCCAGAACATCGCCATCCTGATGGACCCGATCGCGGGTATCAAACCGTGGAAGGACACCACCTTCGCCATGATGCTGGCAGCACAGGCCCGCGGCCATCGCCTGCACTACCTGGAGCCGGCCGACCTGTGGATCGAAGAGGGCCGGGCGGCGGCCCGGAGCCGCCCGATCGACGTGCACGACCGGCACGAGGACTTCTTCACCCTGGGCGAGCCCGTGACGGGTCCGGCGGCGCGCTTCGACCTGCTGCTGATGCGCAAGGACCCGCCGTTCGATCTGGAGTACATCTACGCGACCTACGCGCTCGAGCTCGCCGAGCGCGACGGCGTACGGGTATCGAACCGCCCGCAGGCCCTGCGCGACGTCAACGAGAAGGCCTTTACCGTCCACTTCCCCCAGTGCTGCCCGCCCACCTTGATTACCCGTGACCGGGGCCGGATCCGCGCCTTCCTCGAGGCGCAGGGAGACATCGTGGTCAAGCCACTGGACGGCATGGGCGGGGCCTCGATATTCCGTGTCCGCGAGGGCGACCCGAACACCTCGGTGATCCTCGAGACCATCACCGAGTTCGACCAGCGCAGCGTGGTCGCGCAGCGCTTCCTGCCGGAGTTCACTGCTGGGGACAAGCGCATCATCCTGATCGGTGGCGAGCCCTACGACCACGCCCTGGCCCGCATCCCGGCCGCGGGCGAAAGCCGCGCCAACCTGGCCGCCGGCGGCCGGGGCGAGGCCGTGCCCCTGACCGAACGCGATCGCTGGATCTGCCGCGAAATCGCCCCGGAGCTGAAGGCCCGCGGGCTGGACTTCGTCGGCATCGACGTGATCGGGGACTCCCTGACCGAGATCAACGTCACCAGCCCCACCGGTGTCCGCGAACTGGACGCGGCAGGCGGCGACGACCTGGCCGGCCAGTACATCGACCACCTCACTCGCCCGATCGAAGGATGAGCGGCATGCGCTCCGTATTGATTCGAACCCTGCCCCTGCTGCTCGCGGCCGCCCTCCTGGCCGCCTGCGGCCGCGAAGAACCGGATACGGAACAGCTTGGCTTCTACGCCTTCGGCACGCTGGTGGATCTCAGCCTTTACCCGGCCGGCAAATATGACGTGGAGGCGATCGGAACCGCGGTTCAGGAGGAACTGGAAATCCTGCATACCTCCTGGCATGCATGGGAACCCGGGTCACTCGGGCGCACCAACGAGCTACTCGCCCTGCAGGGCGAGTTCAGCGCCCCGCCGTCGGTGCTGCCGCTAATCGAGCACGGCCGCGAGATGGAGACGTTGAGCGACGGCCTGTTCAACCCCGCACTGGGCAAGCTGGTCGCCGCCTGGGGCTTCCATCAGGACGAACCCGGCGGCCCACCCCCGGACGAGGCCACCCTGGCCGAGCTGCTGGACGACCCGCCCCGCATGCAGGACATCGAACGCAACGGCGTACGCCTGCGCGGGACGCACCCGGACCTGCAGCTCGACTTCGGCGGGCTGGCCAAGGGCCTGGCGGTGGAGCGCGTACTGGAGCTGCTGGCGGAACGCGGTGTCGAGGCCGCGATCTTCAACGCCGGCGGCGACCTGATGACCCTGGGCCGCCCCAGCGAACGGCCCTGGCGGGTCGGCATCCGTCATCCACATGGCGGCGTGCTTGGCAGCATCGAACTGGACGCCGGCGAGGCCCTGTTCACCTCCGGCGACTACGAGCGCGGCTACGAGTGGGAAGGCGAGCGCATCCACCACGTCATCGACCCGCGCAGCGGCCACCCGAGCCAGGGAATCGACAGCGCCACAGTGCTCCACCACGATCCGGCGCTGGCCGATGCCGCCGCCACCACGCTGATGATCGCCGGGCCCGACGCCTGGCCGGAGTACGCCCGCAAGATGGGCGTCGAGCAGGCCCTGGTGGTTCTCGGCGACCGCATCGAGGCCACGCCGGCGCTCGCCGAGCGCGTGCAACCCGGCCCCGACCGGGAGCCGTTCGTGGTGCGCGAACTGCCGTGAACCACAGGCTGCTGCGCTGGGGCGACACCCTGATCGGGGCTCTGGCTGCGGGGGTCGTAGTCGCGGCCTTCGTTTTCGCCTACAGCCCTTCGGGAGAGGCCCGGGTACTGATCATCAGCCAGGCCGGGGCCACCCCGCAGCACGAGCCACTGGATCGGGCCCGGGTCCTCGAGATCCACGGTCCGGCCGGGATCACCCACATCGAGATCGAACCGGGCCGGGCCCGCTGCGCCGACTCCCCCGGGCGCCAGAACATCTGCGAGGCCAGCGGCTGGCTGCAGGCCCACGGCGAGGTCGCCGTGAGCCTGCCCAACCGGCTGACCCTCCAGGTCCTCGGCACGGAACCGGGCTTCGACAGCCTGCATTACTGATGCGCCCACGATGACCGGCGCCCCGCAGGCCGGGACCGACACCCGCGACCGCGCGATCGCCGCGCTGGCCGCCATTGCCATCGGGATCCAGATCCTCGAGGCCGCCATCCCCAGCCCGGTCCCGGGCATCAAGCCGGGCCTGGCCAACATCGTCACCCTGATCACCCTGCTGGTCCTCGGCTGGCGCGCGGCCGTCGCGGTCACCCTGATCCGGGTGGTCGGCAGCAGCCTGCTGCTGGGGACCCTGCTGAGCCCGGCATTCTGGCTGTCGCTGGCCGGCGCCCTGGCGAGCCTCGTCCTGCTGGCCGCCCTGCGCCCCTTCGCCCCCCGGCATGTCGGCCCGGTGGGCCTGGCCATCGCCGCCGCGATGGCTCACATCACCGGGCAGTTTCTGCTCGCCTGGGCAATCATCATCCCGCACCCCAACCTGCCGCTGGTGCTACCGCCACTGTTGCTCGCCGCCCTGATCACCGGCGGCCTGACCGGTATACTGACCGCCCACGTACTCGCCGACCCGCGAATCCAGCGCCATGTCCACAACCCCACGCCCAATGATTAGCGCCAGTCCGGCCTGCCCCACGGGCCCCGGGGCCGTGTGCGTCCGCTGTGGGCCGGAGGGGTCATGACGGCGAATACCGCTTCGAACGCCCTCGCCGGACGGCCAGCCGGCACGTCCCCACCGGAGGCGCCCCGCGTACAGGACCACCTGGGGACCATGATCTTCCTCGCGGTGGTCGCGCACGCGCTGATCATCCTGGGGATCGGCTTCGCGGTCGATCCGATCGAGGCACCCACCCGCGAGCCCCTGGACATTACCTGGGTCACCGATCCCGATGCCCCGCCACCAGAACTGGACGACGAGGTCGAGCACATCGCCACCCGCGACCAGGCTGCGAGCGGTGAAGGCGAGGAGGTCCGCGAGGCGCAGGCCCCGGATGCAGAGGATGCCGGCATCGGCGAGCCCGAGCCGGAGGGCCTCGACGCACCCTTGCCGGAGGCCGGCCCGCTGATCATGGACCCGGCGCTCCCGGAGCCCGAGCCGGAACCGGAGCAGGTCACCGCCGACACTCCGGACGAGCGCGCCACGCCCCCCGAGGTCGCCGACCCCGAGCCGCTGGAATCCCCCGATGCCGAGGACCGGCCCTCCGCCGCGACCCTGATGAACCGAGGCCTGGAGAGCGCGCGGGCGGCACCGGCGGAAGAGCGCCAGACATTCTCCACCCGCGCCAGCCGCACCCGCTATCTAGACAGCCTGGCCGCGCGCAGCGCCCCCGAAGCCGCCTATCTGCAGGCCTGGATCAACAAGGTGGAACGCCTGGGCAACGTGAACTATCCGGACGAGGCGCGGCGCCGCGGTCTCTCCGGGACCCTGGTCCTGTCGGTCCGCCTGAACCCGGAGGGCGAACTGATCAACATCGAGGTCGCCCGCAGCTCGGGCGAGCCGGTCCTGGACCAGGCCGCCATCCGCATCGTGGAGCTGGCGGCCCCGTACGCGCCGTTCACCGAGGCGATGCGCGAGGAATACGACGAACTGGTGATTACCCGCACCTGGGCCTTCCGCCGCGACCAGATAGAACAGATCCGCTAGGGAGACACGAATTAACGGCGCCGCACACGGGATCGGGAAAACCGGCCCGGCCTTCCTTGCGACCTGCAGAGTCAGCATCGATACTGGTGGCATGAAGCCGACGCCCGCCCGTCACGAGCCCGACTGCCTGCGCGATCACTTCCTGATCGCCATGCCGAGCCTGAACGATGGCTATTTCAGCCATGCGGTCACCTATATCTGCGATCACGACGAACAAGGTGCGCTGGGCCTGGTCATCAATCAGCCCACCGAGTTCTCCCTGCGCGAGCTGCTGGAACATGTGGAGCTGGAACCCGGCGAGGATCTGCCGGAGATGCCGGTCTATCGCGGCGGCCCGGTGCAGCCGGAACACGGTTTCGTTCTGCACTCCGCCGAGCAGACCTGGCGCGGCAGCCAGCCCATCACCGACTCCATCGTGCTGACCACCTCGCGCGACATCCTCGAGGCGATCAACGCGGGCCAGGGGCCGCGCCGGGTTCTGGTCGCATTGGGGCACGCTGGCTGGGGCCCCGGCCAACTGGAAAGCGAGCTGGCCGATAACGCTTGGCTCACCGCTCGCGCCGACGCGGACATCCTGTTCGATCGCGCCAGCGCCGAGCGCTGGCGCGCCGCCGCGGAACTGATCGGCATCGACGTCAACCTGATCAGTTCGGCCTCCGGCCACGCCTGACGGTGGGACTGCTGGCCTTCGACTACGGGCGGCGCCGCATCGGGGTCGCGGTGGGCGAGGAGATCATGGGCTCGGCCCGCGGCCTGCGCACGCTCACCAGCGATGCGCCCGATCTTTGGCCCGCGATTGACACCCTGGTCGCGGAATGGAGCCCGGAGGGGTTCGTAGTCGGCTGGCCAACCCAGGCCGACGGCAAGCCCACACCACTGGCCCGACGTATCCGCGCCTTTGCCCGCACGCTCGAAGAGCGCTACGGGCAACCGGTATACTGGTGCGACGAGCACCTGACATCTCATCTGGCCCGCGAGCGACGCCGGCCGGGACGCCATGACCCGGGGCTGGACGCCCACGCCGCCGCGGTCATCCTCGAAGGCTGGTTTCTGGAGAATGCATCATGACGACACCGGACGTCCCGACCCTGCTCGACGACATGGCCGAGCAGGCCCGCCACTACCTGAAGACCCACGGGATCGCCGCACCCATCGTGGTCGGCATCCATTCCGGCGGGGTCTGGATCGCGGAGCACCTGCGCGAACGCCTGGGGGTGGAGCGCCCACTGGGCAAGCTGGACATCAGCTTCTACCGCGACGACTTCTCGCGTATAGGCATGCACCCGCAGGTGCGCCCGTCGGAACTGCCGGAAGATCTCGACGGGGAACACGTGCTGCTGGTGGATGACGTCCTGTACTCCGGCCGCACCATCCGCGCGGCGCTGAACGAGCTGTTCGACTATGGCCGCCCGGCCTCGGTGACCCTCGCGGTGCTGGTCGAGCGCGACGGGCGCGAGCTGCCGATCGCGGCGGCGATCGTTGGCGCCCACATGGAGCTCGGCAAGACCGAACAGATCAAGCTGCGCGGCCCCGAGCCACTGCGCCTGGAACGGGTGACGATCGATCCCGAGGACCTGAAGGCCTGACCCGCCGGATGCACAACGGATGACCGAGACCCAGATCGCCCACCCCGGCGCGCGGCTGCCCGAACCGGGCCCGCTGCCCAACCGCCTGCAGCTGACCGATGACGGCCAGCTGCGCCACATGCTGACCATCGAAGGGCTGAACCGGGAGCTCCTGACCGAGATCCTGGACACCGCCGAATCGTTCGCCAACATGAACGAGAAGGCGGTGAAGAAGGTCCCGCTGCTGCGCGGCAAGACCATCGTCAACCTGTTCTTCGAGGCCAGCACCCGCACCCGCACCACCTTCGAGCTGGCCGCCAAGCGCCTGTCCGCCGATGTATTGAACGTGAACATCAACACCTCTTCGGCAGTGAAGGGTGAGAGCCTGCTGGACACCCTGCGCAACATCGAGGCGATGAATGTCGACATGTTCGTCGTGCGCCACGAGGAGAGCGGGGCCGCCCATTTCATCGCTCGCCACGTAGCCCCGGGGATCAGCGTGCTGAACGCTGGCGACGGCCGCCACGCGCACCCGACCCAGGCGCTGCTGGACATGTTCACCATCCGTCGCCACAAGGGCGACTTCACCAAGCTCAAGGTCGCGATCGTCGGCGATATCCTGCATTCGCGGGTCGCGCGCTCGCAGATCCACGCGCTGAACATCCTGCAGACCGGCGAGGTCCGCGTGGTCGCGCCCTGCTCGCTGCTGCCGGCGGATGTCGACCAGCTGGGCGTACACGTCTACAACGACCTCGACGCCGGCCTGAAAGACGTCGATGTGATCATCATGCTGCGCCTGCAGCGCGAGCGCATGGAACACGCCCACCTGCCCTCCGAACACGAGTACTACCAGCTGTTCGGCCTGACCTCGCGGCGGCTTCAACTGGCGCACCCGACCTGCCTGGTCATGCACCCCGGCCCCGCCAACCGCGGGGTGGAGATCGAATCCGCCGTGGCCGACGGACCGCACTCGGTGATCCTCGAACAGGTGACCTACGGGATCTCGGTGCGCATGGCGGTGATGTCCATGGTCATGGGGGCCCACCAGGCATGAGCGTGCTGATCGAGAACGCCCGCATCCTCGATCCGGTGGACGGCTTCGACACGGTCGGGGCGCTGTGCGTGCAGGGCAGCGAGATCCTCGCCCGCGGCCAGATCCCGGACGGCTTCGAGCCGCGCCGGCGCATCGACGGCAGCGGGCTCTGGCTGATCCCCGGCCTGATCGACCTGGCCGCGCGCCTGCGCGAACCGGGCCAGGAACACAAGGCCACCGTCGCCAGCGAGACCCTGGCCGCGGCCCGCGGCGGCATTACCAGCGTAGTCGTCCCGCCGGATACCGAGCCGCCGATCGACTCGCCCGCCGAGATCGAGCTGATCAATCGCCGCGCCCGCCAGGCCTGCGGCGTACGCGTGTACGTACTCGGCGCGCTGACCCATCAGCTGGAGGGCCAGCAGCTGGCCGAGATGGCCGCCCTGATGCAAGCCGGCGCACGCGGAGTCAGCAACGCGAGCAAACCACTGGCCAGCCTGCTGGTACTGCGCCGGGCACTGGAATACGCCACCACCTTCGGGCTGACCATCGTGCTCTCGGCGCAGGACCCGGCCCTCACCGGCTCCGGTTGCATGCACGAGGGCGCAGTCTCCACCCGCCTGGGGCTGGCCGGCATTCCCGAGGCCGCCGAGACCGCGGCGCTGGGCGCCATCCTGGCGCTGGTGGAGCAGACCGGGGCGCGGGTCCACGTGGCCCGGCTGTCGACCCGCCGCGGCGCGGAGATGATCGCCAAGGCGCGTGCCGACGGTCTGCCGGTGAGCGCAGACGTGGCCGCCCACCAGCTGTTCCTGACCGAGGTCGACGTCGCCGAATACGACCCGAACTGCCACGTGATCCCGCCACTACGCGGCCAGCGCGACCGCGACGGCCTGCGCGCGGCCGTCGCGCGCGGCGACATCAGCGCGATCTGCTCCGACCACCAGCCACATGAACCGGATGGCAAGCTGGGCCCATTCGCCAGCACCGAACCCGGCATCTCGGCGCTGGAGACCCTCCTGCCGCTGACGCTGCGCCTGGTCGAGGATGGACTCCTGAGCCTGCACGACGCACTGGCCCGGGTCACCACCGGGCCGGCGGATATCCTCGGCTTTGCCCAGGGACACCTGAGCGCGGGCGCGCGCGCCGACTTCGTGCTGTGGGACCCGACCGCAATGCACGAGGTCCGCCGCAAAGACTGGCTGAGCGCAGGCCACAACACGCCCTTCTTCAACTGGACCTTCGCCGGACAGGTCCGCGAGACCTGGGTCGCCGGGCGCCCGGTCTGGACCCGCCCCGCCGAGGACACCGCATGAGCACGACCCAAACTGCCGACCGGAACCACCGAGGCACGATCTTCCAGGAGGAAGGCCGCATCCTGGACCATCACGACGCAGGGGCGGACCAATGGATCCTGCGGGTCTCCGCGCCCAAATGCGCCCACGCGGCACAGCCCGGGCAGTTTGCCCATCTGCAATGCGCCCCGCGCCTGCTGATGCGCCGCCCGCTGTCGATCCAGCGCGTGGACCGCGAGGCCGGCTGGGTGGAGTTCCTCTACAAGGTGGTCGGTGACGGCACGCGCGCCCTGTCGCAGCAGGCTAAGGGCGATACCCTCAGCGTGCTGGGCCCGATTGGCCAGCCGTTTCGCCTGAATCCGGAACGTCCGAGGCGCCTGCTGCTGGGGGGCGGGGTCGGCATCCCCCCGATGATCTTCCTCGCCCACCGCCTGCATCTTCAGGGCGAGGCGGGAAAGACCCATGCGGTGCTGGGCTCCGAGGTGCCGTTTCCCTTTCATGCCCGCCCGTCGGAGATCCTCTGGTCGGGCCTGCCGGACGGGGCAATCGCGACCCTGCCGCTGCTGGAAGACTGGGGGGTCGCCTGCCGCCTGACCTCCAAGGCCGGGCTGCCGGGCGCCTATGACGGTTTCGTCACGGACCTGGGGCGCGCCTGGCTCGCCGGACTCGCACCCGAGGAGCGCGCCCAAGTGGAAATCTTCGCCTGCGGCCCCCATCCGATGCTCGCCGCCTGTGCCGAACTGGCCGCGGAGTTCGATCTCCCCTGCCAGGTTTCGCTGGAGGAGTTCATGGCCTGCGCGGTAGGCGGCTGTGCCGGCTGCACGGTACCGGTGCGCACTCCGAATGGGGTAGCGATGAAACGGGTCTGCGTGGACGGCCCGGTGTTCGCGGCCGCCGATGTATTCCCGGAGCCGACGAGCGCCTGAAGCAAAATCCCGGAACCGGCTTTGGCAGGGACTTCGCCTGCGAACAGGCTCCTACCGGTCGGGGAGCTTCAACTCTTCTTCGGTCTCGTCGGCGGAGGCGACCCCGCCCCCGAAGTTCAGGCGCCACTCGAGATCGGCGCGCGAATCCGCCTTGTTCAGGGCCTCGTCCAGCATGACGTCGCCGGTCTTGAACAGCTTGACGATCGCCTGATCGAAGGTCTGCATGCCCACGGAGCTCCCCTTGGCCATGATCTCCTTGATCTCGCTGATCTTCTCGTCGCGGATCAGCTCGGAGATGTAAGGCGTGTTGACCAGGATTTCCAGCGCGGCAACGCGTCGCCCGTCCTTGGTCTGCAGCAGGCGCTGGGCGACGATCGCACGCAGGTTCAGTGACAGGTCCGACAGGATCTGCGGGCGGTTGTCCTCGGGGAACAGGTTGATCACTCGATCCAGGGCCTGGGTGGCATTGGTCGCGTGCAGGGTGGTCAGGACCAGGTGCCCGGTATCGGCATAGGTCAGCGCCGCGCGCATGGTCTCGCGCGAGCGGACCTCGCCGACCATGATCACGTCCGGGGCTTCGCGCATGCCCTCCTGCAGGGCGTGGTCGTAGCTGGGGGTATCGATCCCGACCTCGCGTTGACCGACGATAGAACGCTTGTGACTGAACAGAAACTCGATCGGATCCTCGACCGTCAGGATATGCCCACTCTGGTTCGTGTTGCGGTGATCGATCATCGACGCCAGGGTGGTCGACTTCCCGGTGCCGGTGGCCCCGACAATCAGGATCAGCCCGTCGTTGTAGGCCACAAACTGCTTGAGCACCTCGGGCAGCCCGAGCTGCTCGATGGTCGGGATGGAGACCCGGATGAAGCGGATCACCATCGCGACCTCGCCGCGCTGGCGATAGACATTCACGCGAAAGCGCCCCAGGCCCTCACGCGACAGGCCGAAGTTGACGGCCGTCTCGCGCTCGAAGATCTCCGCCTGATGCTCGCTCATCATCTCGCGCGCAATGCTCTCGGCCTGACCGGGCGCCAGCGCCTTGCGCGAGATTGGCTGCAGCGCGCCGTCGACCTTGATACTAGCCGGCGCGCCGGTCAGAAAAAACAGGTCCGAGGCGGCCTTCTGGGCCATCAACTTCAGGTAGGGCTCGATCTGCAACTGGCTCATGTTTTCTGTTTCCCCAACGACTAGCGCAGGTTGAAGTCCTCGGCGCGCTCGTCCACGGACAGGCCCTCGCCCTCATCCGTTACGGCGGGGGCTCCGTCGTCCTGGGCTCGCTGGCTGTCGAGCTTGATGCGCAGGCGCAGGTCGTTCACCGAGTCGGCGTTGCGCAGGGCCTCGTCGTAGCTGATGTGGCGATGCTCGTAGAGGTCGAACAGGGCCTGGTCGAAGGTCTGCATGCCCTGCTCGCGGGAACGGGACATCAGCTCCTTGATCTCGTGCACCTGGCCCTTCAGGATCAGGTCGGCCATCAGCGGGGTGTTGATCAGGATCTCCACCGCCGGCACCCGGCCCTCGCCGCCTTCCTTGCGTACCAGGCGTTGCGAAATCACGGCCTTCAGGTTCAGCGACAGGTCCATCAGGAGCTGTTCGCGCCGGTCCTCGGGGAAGAAGTTAATGATGCGGTCCAGTGCCTGGTTGGTGCTGTTCGCATGCAGCGTGGACAGGCACAGATGCCCGGTCTCCGCGAAGGCGACGCCGTAGTCCATGGTCTCGCGGTCGCGGATCTCGCCGATCAGGATCACGTCCGGCGCCTGGCGCAGGGTGTTCTTCAGCGCGATCTCGTAGCTCTCGGTGTCCACCCCGACTTCACGCTGAGTGACGATGCTCATCGCGTGCTCGTGAACGAACTCGATAGGGTCCTCGATGGTGACGATGTGGTCGGCTGTCGTGCGGTTGCGATAGCCGATCATGGCCGCCAGCGAGGTCGACTTGCCCGAGCCGGTGCCGCCGACAAAGATCACCAGGCCACGACGCTCCTGGGTAATCTTCTCCAGCTGCGGCGGCATCTGGATGTCCTCGAACTTCGGGATCACGGAATTGATGGTTCGCAGCACCATGCCCGGGCTGCCACGCTGGGTGAAGACGTTTACGCGAAAACGCGACACGCCCTGCAAGCCAATCGCGAAGTTGCACTCCTGGTGGCGCTCGAACTCGGCCGACTGCTTGTCGTTCATCATCGAGCGAACCAGTGCCTGGGTATGCGAGGGCGTCAGGTTCTGTTCGGTCATCCGCACCACGCGACCGTCGATCTTCGCCGCCGGCGGCATGCTCACCGTGATGAACAGATCCGACCCGCCCCGGTCCACCAGGGCCCGTAGCAGGTCGTGCATGTACTTGATCGCCTTGTCACGATCCATGGCGTTCTCCCTTGGTACCCGGTCCGACGGTCAAGCGCATCGGCGGCGTGGTGGTCAGATGGAATCCGGGTTGCTGGCCTTGCGGCGGGCGTCCTCGCGGCTGATCACGCCCTGCGCGAGCATGTCCTTCAGGCACTGGTCCAGCGTCTGCATGCCGGAGCCGGAACTGGTCTGGATGGTCGAGTACATCTGCGCGATCTTGTTTTCGCGGATGAGGTTCCGGATCGCCGGCGTGCCGAGCATGATCTCGTGCGCCGCGACGCGCCCGCCGCCAATCTTCTTCATCAGGGTCTGCGCGATGACCGCACGCAGCGACTCCGACAGCATGGCCCGCACCATATCCTTCTCGGCCGCCGGGAACACGTCGACGATGCGGTCGATCGTCTTGGCCGCCGAACTGGTGTGCAGGGTGCCGAACACCAGGTGACCGGTTTCGGCCGCGGTCAGGGCCAGGCGAATGGTCTCGAGATCACGCAGTTCGCCGACCAGGATGGTGTCCGGGTCCTCGCGCAGGGCCGAGCGCAGGGCCTCGCTGAAGCCGTGGGTGTCGCGGTGTACCTCGCGCTGGTTGATCAGGGACTTCTTCGATTCGTGCACGAACTCGATCGGGTCCTCGATGGTGAGAATATGCCCGTAGTCGTTTTCGTTGCGGTGGTTGACCATGCCCGCCAGCGTGGTGGACTTGCCCGAACCGGTCGGGCCGGTCACCAGCACGATACCGCGCGGATAGTCCGAGATCTCCTCGAAGATGCGCGGGGCACCCAGCTCTTCCAGGGTCAGGACCTTGGAGGGGATGGTACGGAAGACCGCCGCTGCGCCCCGGTCCTGGTTAAAGGCGTTGACACGAAAACGCGCCAGCCCCGAGATTTCGAACGAAAAGTCTGTCTCCAGGAACTCCTCGTAGTCCTTGCGCTGGCGGTCGTTCATGATGTCGTAGATCAGGCCCTGGACCTCCTTGTGGTCCATGACCGGCACGTTCACCCGGCGCATGTCGCCGTCGATACGTACCATCGGCGGCATGCCCGCGGAGATGTGCAGGTCCGAGGCCCCGTTCTTGACCGAAAAGGCCAGCAACTGCGTGATATCCATGCATCCCCCTGTTGTCGGGCGTAAGGCCGACCCGCGCCAACGCCCTGGTGGCAGCCACGACCACCACCCCCTGTCGCTTATGAAGGCCCGCGCGAAAATCCGCGGTGACCTTGTGTTCTTCCGGACTATATCATAGGGAAATGACCACACCAGACCATGCCCTGAGCACCGTTCGAGCCCGTATCGAGGCCGCCTGCCGCGAGGCCGGACGCGACCCGGATTCGGTCCGTCTATTGGCCGTCAGCAAGACCCGCGGTGCGGACGAGATCCGTGCCCTGCATGCGCTGGGACAGTCCGCCTTCGGCGAGAATTACGCCCCGGAGCTGGTGGACAAGTACGACACCCTGGAGGCCGCACCCGCGCCACTCGGCCTCGAGTGGCACTTCATCGGCGCGCTGCAAGGCAACAAGACCCGCGCGGTGGCCGAACGCGCCGCCTGGGTGCATACCGTCGACCGCGAGCGGATCGCCCGGCGCCTGTCGGATCAGCGTCCGGAGGGCATGCCGCCGCTGCAGGTATGCCTGCAGGTCAACATCAGCGAGGAACCGCAAAAGGCCGGCGTCGCACCCGGGGAGGTCGCCGCCCTGGCCGCCGCAGTGCAGGACCTGCCCGGCCTCGCGTTGCGCGGACTGATGGCCATTCCGGCCACCGCCGACGACACCCCGCTACAGCGGGAACCCTTCGCGCGCCTGCGCGCCCTGCGCGATACCCTGAACGCAGGGGGCCATTCGCTGGATACGCTGTCCATGGGGATGTCGGGCGATCTCGAGGCCGCCATTCTCGAGGGGGCAACCATCGTGCGCATCGGCACCGCCCTGTTCGGCCCGCGCCAATCCAAACCAAAGGAATCCACATGACGGAACACCGCTTCGAGGTCGGCTTCGTCGGGGCCGGCAACATGGGCGAGGCCCTGCTTCAGGGACTGGTCCAGTCCGGCCATGCCGCCGAACGCATCGCCATCGCCGACAAGGGCGCCGAGCGCGTACGCGATTTGCAGGCGCGATACCCGGGGCTCGCCAGTGGTAGCGCCACCGAACTGGCGGCCCAGAGCGCCACCCTGGTGCTTGCGGTGAAGCCACAGACCCTGCCGGAGCTAGCCCCGACGCTGCGCGATGCGGTGCAGCAGGGTCAACCGCTGGTGATCTCGGTAGCCGCGGGCACCACCACCACCCAGCTGGCCGGGTGGCTGGGCGACGCCACGCGCCTGGTCCGCGCGATGCCGAACACCCCGGCCCTGGTCGGCGCCGGGGTCACCGGACTCTACGCCGCCCCCACCGCAAGCCCCGAGGATCGCGCCACGGCCACCCGGCTGCTGGAGGCGGTGGGCCGCGCGATCTGGGTGGAGGACGAAGAGCAGATGCACGCCGTGACCGCCACCTCCGGCAGCGGACCGGCCTACGTCTTCCTGATGATCGAGGCGATGCAGGAGGCCGCGAAGTCACTGGGGCTGCCGGCGGATACCGCACTGGAACTGACCCTGGGCACCCTGGCCGGGGCCACCCGTCTGGCCGCAGAGGGCGACGAGAGCGCCGCGGAGCTGCGCCATCGCGTCACCTCCCCGGGCGGCACCACCGAACGCGCCCTGCAGGTCCTGGAAGACGGCGACCTGCGCGACCTGATGCGCCGCGCCATGACCGCAGCCGCCGAACGCTCGCGCGAACTCGGGCGTTGAAACCCTGAGCCCCCACGAAACGCACGAAGGAAGGGCCGCCCAAGAGCGGTTGGTGGTGGGGCAATCAGCGCAGTTCGGCCAGCAGCTGGCGGATCATGCGCTCGGCCTGGGGGCCATAGCCGCCGCCGAACAGGTGGTCGTGATTGAGGATGTGGTAGAGGTTGTAGAGTGTGCGCCGCACGCCATAGCCGGGGTCGATGGGCAGGATCTCCTCGTAGGCGGCGACGAAGTCCTGGCCCGGGTGACCGAACAGTTCCATCATCGCCAGGTCGGCCTCGCGGTCGCCGTAGTACACCGCCGGATCGAAGATCGTCACGCTGCCATCCGCCAGGAACCCCCAGTTGCCGCTCCACAGGTCGCCGTGCAGCAGGGAGGGTACCGGCTGATAGTCGCTAAAGAAGCCGCCCAGCGAGGACTCCAGCTCCTCCAGCGCCCCCAGTAGCGATCCCGCCGCCCCACGCTCCCGCGCCAGCCGACGCTGGAAGCCCAGACGTTCATCACGGTAGAACGCCGCCCAGTCGTCGTGCTCGGTATTCGGTTGCGGCGTACTGCCAATGAAATTGTCGTGATCCAGCCCGAAGCGCGGACGGGTCTTCTGGTGCATGTCGGCAATCCCGTGCCCCAGAGCCACCCCGTCGCGGGGGCCGCCCAGCGCCAGGTTCTCCAGCACCAGAAAGTGCGTGCCGCCCGCCGATCCGGTGCCGACGACAGCGGGGATTTTCAGGCGTTCGCAGCGCGCGAGTTCTTCCAGGCCGCGCGCCTCGGCCGCGAACATCGCAGCGCCGTCGCCCCCACTCAGCTTGACGAAGAACGCCCGCCCGTCGCTTCCGGTGAAACGCTGCGCCTGATTGATGGAGCCCCCGGAACAGGCCTGGCTTCCTGTTGGGTCGAAGGGCGTTCCGGTATGGTCGGCAATACACTGGGCCACCGCAGCCGTCACGGCATCGGGGCCCGTTGGATCGAATTGGTTCATCCTTGGCATCCGGGTTCCATGTCAGTGTGCAGGTTACCGGCTGTCGCAGGATCCGTCAGGAGACCCCCATGGCCTTTCGCAAGCTCGAACCTCTGTGCGACAAGATCGGCGCCGAGCGCATCCGCGCGGTGATCGACGACTTTTACCGCCGCCTGTCGGCCGACCCCCAGATCGGCCATCACTTCGAGCGCATCCAGGACTTTCCGGATCACGTGAAGCGCATCGCCGATTTCTGGTACATGAACCTGGGCGGGCGCCTGGAACAGCCGCCGACCATCGACATGGTCGGCAAGCACGCACCGCTGAACCTGACCGAGGCCGACCTGGCCGTCTGGATGCGCCACTTCAAGGCCACCACCGAGGAGCACCTGGAGCCACCTCTGGCGGCCGAATGGCAGCAATTGGCCGACGGCATCGCCAGCCGCATGCGCGAGGACATCATCCGCGGCTGACCCGCCTTTGTTTGCACGACGAAGCACACGAAGGCACGAAGAAGGGCCAGGTCAAGCACGGTTCAGAGGAAGCCGGGAGCATTGTGGCATGGCGACGGGCGAGCCCCGTGCCTGGAGCCTTTGCGATCGCCGTTGGCGATGCCCTGCGGCGAGGGCCCGTGGCGGATGTCCGTCACCAAATCGGCTCCTGACAGGCCGTCGCGCCAGGGGTCGGCAGAGGCCTCGGCCCTCCGGGCGATCGGCCGCCTGCCGCTCTTCAAGCCTTCCGGTTGCAAACCGCCCTTGGCCTTCTTCGTGGCTTTGTGCGCTTCGCGGCGGGCAGACTAGCAGGCGTTGTCGGTATAACCCGGGGCGTCGCAGAAGGCACGGCTGAGGGTGATGCCCGCCTCGCCAGGCAGTGTGGCCAGGTGGCGTTCGCGGCTCGCGGCGAGGCCATCCTGCGGCGTGACCGGATACAGCAGGGTGGCCAGCGACGGCGGCTCCTGCCCCAGGCGGACCGCGTACAGGATGCGGTAGGCAAACACACGGCGGATGTAGTCGCGGGTCTCGGAGAACGGGATCAGTTCGGCCCAGATATCCGGATCCATCGCGCGGTCCTCCGGCAGCCAGGAACTCACGCGGTGGGCGCCGGCATTGTAGGCCGCGGAGGACAGCATGCTGTGGCCTCCGAAACGGTCGAGATTGCGCCGCAGGTAGTAGGTGCCAAGCCGGGCATTGGTCGCCGGGTCGAGGATGTCCCAGTCGGAGTTCACGCGCACACCCGCCGCCGAGGCGATCGACCGCCCCGTCGCGGGCATGACCTGCATGATACCCAGCGCCCCGGCACCGGAACGGACGTCGTAGAGGAAGGCACTCTCCTGGCGTGCGATCGCCATGGCCCAGGCCGGATCGATGCCCTGTTCGCGGGCGCCGGCCACGATCAGGTCATCAAAGGCGAGCGGGAAGCGCAGCTCGATGTCGTCCCAGTTGCGGGCGCGCGCCGCGGTGAAGATCGCGCGATCGTGCCAGCCCCAGTCGGCGAAGGTGCGCGCCGCCCCCTCCAGCTCTGCGGTATCCATGGCGGCCACCGCGTGCGTCCATTCGCGGCGGGCCTCGGCGTTACGGTCCAGGCGGACCAGTTCGCGCATGCGCTGCATGCCGGCGTGCGTGCGCATGGCGGCACGCTGCCCGTCTTCCAGCACCAGGGGCTGAT
The DNA here is from genome assembly GCF_000377925.1 of Thioalkalivibrio sp. AKL12. NCBI lineage: Bacteria > Pseudomonadati > Pseudomonadota > Gammaproteobacteria > Chromatiales > Ectothiorhodospiraceae > Thioalkalivibrio > Thioalkalivibrio sp. AKL12. The sequence continues at coordinate 220,166 of NZ_KB898890.1, read as the reverse complement.
GCCCGATGCGATAGGGCTGCCCCAGGCGGTCGGCCGCCAGGAAGCCGTAGAAGTTGCGTTCGCGGGCCGCGCGCTCGTAGAAGCCGCGTGCGGCCTCCAGCGACTCGATCTGCTCCAGAGCGCGGGCATACCAGTACTGCCACGCCGCCTCGTCGCGCACGTCGCGATCCATGGCGCGGATCGCGTCCATCACCACCTCCCAGTCGCGCTCGTACAATGCCGCGCGCACCTGCCACTGGCGCAACTGGGTGTCGAACACCTCGGGCTCCAGGGCCGCCATGAAGTCCAGCGCCTCGGGGCGATAGCGCAGCGCGAGGCGCAGAGCCAGGGCGTGCTGCACGCGCCCGGCCGATTCGGAAGACAGGCCGAGATCACGCCCGTCCTTCTCCCAGCCTTCCAGGGCGGCATCCAGGTCCTGGCGGATCCAGCGGGTGAAGGCCCGCTCCATCAGCGCCTCCGCCGAGCGGTGAGCGCCGGCGTCGAAGTCGGCCTCCACAACCCGTGCGGGCTGGCTGGCCAGATCCAGCCAGCGCTCCGCCCACGGGCGGTCATCGCGGTCAAGGTAGCGGCGCAAGTAACGAGCCAGACCCGTCTGTCCCGCCTCGACGGCCAGCACGAAGCGATCCCAGGCGAGTTCACCGGTCAGCCCCCCGGCATCGCGCCAGGCCTTCAGGGCCGGATCGCAGGCCGAAGGGCGCGACTGCCCGTGCAGCCAGATGGACTCCACGTCCTCCAGGGCCGCATCGGGCTCCCCCGTCTCCAACAGCGCCTGGCGGCGATTGCAGTCCTGCTCGACGGACAGCGAACGGTCCGAATCGAGGAATTCGAGATACGCCCCCCACTGCTCTTCGCGCGCGAGATGCGTCAGATAGCTCCCGTGCAGCCGGGCTGCCAGCGGGGTGTCGTCATGCTCGCGTACAAAGCGGCGCACGGCATCCGGGTCGGCGCGATTGAGATTGCGCGCCAGATCGCGGTAATCCAGGTAAGGGGTCAGCGGGTAGCCGGTCAGGGTGCTGCGCGCGGCGCGGTAGGCCGTCATGTCGCCGCGGTTCAGGGCGCGCTCGGCGAGCAGGTACAGGCTGCGCTCGAAGACATAAAGGTCTTCTTCGCCAGCGGCCGCGGGCAGCGCCGCGGCCAGGACCAGCAACAGGCCGGCCAGCCCGGCGATTACGTTCCTGGATTGGAGCATGTCCCGCCCTCGTATCAATGGTTTCCTATCATCGGCCTGCACCGGGACGCTTGCAATGAGGATCCTCCAGTTTCGCGCGACGCGGGCGGCAGTTCCGGCATTCCGGGGCTTCAAGGGCTCCTTAACCCGTCTCCAGGGTGCGAAACTCGCCCCGCGCGAGACCATCGAGGGTCCAGGAGTCGACCCGGTAACGCACCAGGCGCAGGGTCGGGTGACCCACCGCCGCGGTCATTCGACGAACCTGGCGGTTGCGCCCCTCGCGCAGGGTGAGCGCCAGCCAGCGGGTCGGGATATGGCGCCGAAAACGCACGGGTGGGTCGCGCTCCGGGATGTCCGGCGGGTCCATGCGTTCCACCTGCGCCGGTCGGGTCAGGCCATCCTTCAACTCGACACCCTCGCGCAGGGCATGCAACGCGGCATCGTCGGGTTCGCCCTCGACTTGAACCCAGTAGGTCTTGCTGGTCTTGTGCTGTGGCTGGGTCAGACGCGCGTTCAGACGCCCATCGTCGGTCAGGACCAGCAGGCCCTCGCTGTCACGGTCCAGACGACCGGCCGGATAGACGCCGGGGATCGCGATGTAGTCGGCCAGTGTCGGACGACCCTCGGGGTCGGTGAACTGGGGCAGCACGCCCCAGGGCTTGTGGAACAATACGACCCGGGCCATAACCAGTGCCTCAGTCGCAGCGCAGGGTGACGCGTTCGGCAAAGTGCTGGCCGAGGTCGTAATCCACGCTGGCGCCATAGTCCAGCGCCAGCGCGCGCGCCACCAGCGCCGGATCCGGGCGCGGCCGTTCGAGCCGGGCCTGACAGGTCGCATCCACCAGTCCGGACGCATCAAGAATCTCCGTGCCATGCGGGTCCTGATGCAGGATCTCGATGAAATACGTCGGGTCGTAGACCCGGTAGGCCAGCGGCTCGTCGGTCGGATCGACCGGTTGCTCCAGCTCCAGCCGGAAGCGGAAGTGCAGCAGCCCCGCGTCCATGGCCATCCGGGGATCGGCGGCGGCCGCGATCCCGAGCGCCTCTCCAGCCACCTCCAGGTGGCTGTACCAGCGGTACTCGTCCAGATTGTCGAGGATCTCGGTGGCAAGCCCCTGCAGGCGCGCCTCCGGCGTATCGCCGGACTGATGCTCCTGGGCATCGTCGTACAGGTACTGCCCGTAGGTCGGGTCGAAGCGCCAGTGATGGAGCATATGGGTGATCTGCCCCTCGCCGTCGCGCTCGAAGCTGATCCGCAGGTCGATCCAGGCATGCGGGTGCGCCTGAACGCCGGCCGGCAGAAGCACGAGCGCGGCCAGCACCACGCCGCCCAGGATGTGCAGGCGGCGCATCATGCCGTCTGCCTCGTATCCGTCAGGCCCCAGGCGCCGGCGGCGGCCAGGAGCGGGGCGTGGTAGGCGGGGGCAACACCCAGGTCGTGCAGCCAGGCGGACGCGTCCGGATCGGGGCCCGTCGGATGCAATTCTCCGGGCGCTGGCAGATCCGGGATACGGTCGGCGAGGCCGGTCAGCCGGCGCGAGCGGCGCAGCCGGTCGGCCTGCCCGGCGATGGCCGCGGCTACGGCGGGCGCGCGACGGATGTTGCAGCGGGTGACGGCCGGCGGGTCGGCCAGGACCGTGTCGAGGTCGCGCAACCGGCGCAGGATACGCGCGGCCGTCTTCGGTCCGACCCCGTCGATTCCGGGAATGTTGTCGCTGGCATCCCCGGCCAGGGCCAGCATGTCCGCGACTTGCTCGGGGCGGATGCGAAAGCGCTTCTCGATGGCGCGACGATCCATGTCGACCCCGCGTTCCGGGTCGTGCAGGCGGTCCTGCCCGCCCAGGATCACCTGGGTCAGATCCTTGTCGGCACTCTTCACGTCGATGCGATAGCCGGCCGCGCGCCCGGCGCGGGCCAGGCTCGCGATCAGGTCGTCGGCCTCGTACTCCGCGTCGGCCAGAGTCGCAAACCCCAGCCGGCCCAGCAGTTCGCGGATGCGCGCGAACTGCTCGCGCAGCTCCGGCGGGGCCGGCGGGCGATGGGCCTTGTAGGCAGGGTCAATGCGGTGACGAAAACCCCGGCGCAGGCCGGTGTCGAAACAAAAGGCCACCGGACCCGGCGCGCAGGCCGGCAACCACTGGCAGAGCGAGTGCACCAGACCGTGCAGCGCACCGCCCGGCCGGCCCTGCGGATCCAGGTCCAGGCCACGCGCGAACCAGGCGCGAAAGACAAAGATGCTGCTGTCGACCAGGGTCAGGGTCGGCAACCGCGCATCCGGCACTGGGCCGGCGTCAGGCGAGGCGTTCAAGGTCCTTCCGTACCCCGGCGATGGACTGGTCGAAGGCGGCGCGTTCCTCGGCATTCAGTTCCAGCTCGATGGCACGCTCCATCCCGCCCTGACCGAGGATGCAGGGCACGCCCATGGCCACGTCGCGCTCGCCGTATTCGCCGTCCAGCAGGGCCACGGTCGGCAGCACCCGCCGCCGATCCAGCGCGATCGCCTCGACCATCTCGGCGATGGCCGCCGCCGGGGCGCCGTAGGCGCTGGAGGTCTGCTTCAGGGCCAGGATCTCGGCACCGCCGTGCCGGGTTCGCTCGACGATGTTGTCCAGCGTGGCCTGATCCATGAAGTGATCCAGCGGCACACCGTTGATGGACGAATAGCGCAGCATCGGGACCATGGCATCGCCATGGCCGCCCAGCACCAGCGCCTGGATGTCGTGGGTGGACAGACCGGTCTCCAGCGCGATGAAGGCCGCCATGCGCGAGGTATCCAGCACCCCGGCCTGGCCGAAGATACGGTCGCGGCTCCAGCCGGTCTTCTGCCAGGCGCGGTAGGTCAGCACATCCACCGGGTTGGAGACCACCAGGATCCGGCTCTGCGGGGCATGAACCAGGATGTCCTGCAGGATCACGTCGAGGATTTCGACGTTCTTGTCCAGCACGTCGGAGCGCGACATGCCTGGCTTGCGCGGCAACCCGGCAGTGATGATCACCAGCTCCGCTCCAGCGATCACCGACGCCTCGTGGCTACCGGTCAGCCGGGTATCGAAACGCAGCAGTGGCGCGGTCTCCTGGATATCCAGGGCGGCACCGGCCGCCGCGCCCTCGCGCACGTCCAGCAGCGCGATCTCGCGGGCGATGTCGCGGCGGGCCAGAAACTGGGCGGTGGATTCGCCGACGCGTCCGGCGCCGACAATGGCGATCTTCTGCATGCGCTGCTCCTCCTACAGGACTGGGGTTACAGGCGGGCGACCCCGCTGTCGCGGGCGGCCTGACTGATCGCCTGCGGCACGGTGTCGATCAGACGCGGATCGAACGGGGTCGGCAGGATGTAGTTCGGGCCGAATTCGAGCGTCTCCAGCCCGTAGGCATCCAGCACCACCTGCGGCACCGGCTCGCGGGCCAGTCCGGCCAGGGCGTGCACCGCGGCCACCAGCATCTCGTCATTGATCGTCCGGGCGCGCACATCCAGCGCGCCGCGGAAGATGAACGGGAAGCCGAGCACGTTGTTCACCTGGTTCGGGTAGTCCGAGCGCCCGGTGGCCATGATCAGGTCGTCGCGGGTTGCGTGCGCCAGCTCCGGACGGATCTCCGGGTCCGGGTTGGACAGGGCGAAGACAATCGGCTTCGGCGCCATGGACCGCAGCATCTCCGCGGTCAGCAGGTCCGGGCCGGACAGCCCAATGAACACGTCGGCACCGGCACAGGCATCGGCCAGGCTGCGCGCGTCGGTGTCCACCGCGAAGATCTGCTTGTATTCGTTCAGGTCATCGCGCTGGCTGTGGATCACACCCTTGCGATCCACCATGAACAGATTCTTCTTCGCCGCGCCCAGGCGGACCAGCAGCTGCATGGACGCGATCCCCGCAGCCCCTGCGCCGACACAGACGATCTTCGCCTCGCTCAGCTTCTTGCCCTGGATCTCCAGCGCATTGACCAGGCCGGCCGCGGTGATGATCGCGGTGCCGTGCTGATCGTCGTGAAAGACCGGGATATCCAGGCGTTCGGACAGGCGGCGCTCGATCTCGAAGCAGTGCGGCGCAGCAATATCTTCCAGATTGATGCCACCAAAGCCGCCGGCAATGCGCGCGACCGTGTTGATGAAGTCCTCCGGCTGCGCGGCGTCCACCTCGATATCGAACACGTCGATATTGGCGAAGGCCTTGAACAGTACGCCCTTGCCCTCCATCACCGGTTTGGACGCGAGCGCACCCACGTTACCCAGCCCCAGCACCGCGGTGCCATCGGTAATCACTGCGACCAGGTTGCCCTTGCCGGTGTAGCGATAGGCCAGCTCCGGGTCCTCGGCAATCGCCCGCACCGGCGCGGCGACGCCCGGCGAGTAGGCCAGCGACAGATCATCCTGGGTGGCGGTGGGTTTGGTGATGTGGATCGCCAGCTTCCCGGCCGGCTGCTGCTCGTGGTATTCCAGCGCGCGCTGGTTGAAATCCTTGGACATGGTGTAGCGAGGCCTTTTGTCGGACGGTTGCTTAGAAACAGGTGCAGGCCCGGTGCGGTAGGCCCGCACCGGAAACAAAATCAGTTGACTGGGTGGGTAGGGACAGACCCGCGCCGGGCCTCGTCATACAAAGGGCGGTACTGGTCGGCCAGACGGGTGAGTTCGCGCTGGCGCGAAGCCGGTGCCGGGTGAGTGCTCAGGAATTCCGGCTGACCGCCATTGGCCTGGGCAGCCATCTTGCGCCACAGGCTGGCTGCGGCATCCGGGTTGTACCCGGCACGCGCCGCCAGCTCGATACCGATGCGGTCGGCCTCGGATTCCATGCCCCGGCTGTGCGGGAGCTGCACGGCAAGCACGGCCCCCAGTGCCGCCCCGGTCAGGGCCACCTGCGAACGGTCGCCGGAGAGGGCGTAACCCGTCAGGGCCAGATTGCTGGCCAGCGCGACCGACATCTTTTCCGCCGTATGCGCCGACAGCGCGTGGGCAATCTCATGCCCGATGATCTGCGCGAGCTCGTCATCGGTCAGCTCCAGCTGTTCGATGATGCCCGAGTAAATCGCCATCTTGCCGCCCGCCATGGCGAAGGCGTTGACGGTATCCGGCGCCTCGATCACCGCGATCTCCCAGTCCCAGTCCGCGGTCTCGGGACGGTATTTGACCGCCTGCGCAACCACCTTTTCGGTGATGCCCTGCACCCGCGCGGTCATCGCAGGATCGGCATTGATGCGACCCTCCTCGCGCGCCGGAGCCAGCATCTCGACGTAGGCGCTGCGCGACGCATCGATCGCCTGATTCTCGGAAACCAGCATCAGCTGCGAGCGTCCGGTCACCGGATTGGTGGTACAACCGGGGATCGCCACGGCCAGGCCGGCGGCGACCAGAACCGTCAGGAACAGAGAGGCCAGACGACCGCGAGCGGTCCGCCAGGACTTGGAAAGAGCACGCATTATTCCGGTACCTCTAGATCGAGCGGATGGCGTATGCGCATCCGGAGTCGGTCTCTCCAAGGATACACCTGACCGCGCACAATCACCGCCTCGCCGTTCAAGGTATCGGGCTGGAGATCGGGCCAGTGATCGCGGTCACGCCCGCGAATCAGGACGTCCAGCGGCCCGTCCAGCTCCAGCACCCAGTGACGCGACGTCTCGCGCACGGCCACCACCTCGCCCTGCACCCGCAGCCGGCCCTGGCGCGGGGCACCGGAACGCGGGTCCAGCATCCGGACCGGCAGGGCGGCCGGGCGCTCCAACCACAAACCCCGCTCCCCTGCCCGTGCTTCGACCTCGGCCACGTAGAAGCAGGTATCCAGGGCGGCCGGCTGCGGCCCGGGGCGCGGCATCGCTTCGCCGGCGGCAATCAATTCGGCCGCCAGCAACGGCCCGCCGGGCAGCCAGGCATGCATGCGCAGGCGCCCTTCGGCGTCCCGGGCGGGACGGCCCGGGCGCAGGATCAGCCGCTGATCGACCGCGTCCAGCCGGGCGGCCAGTGCCTCGCGCAGCCCCTCGTGAAGATGCAGGGGTCGCATCGGGCCGGCCCTCTCCGGCAGCGGCGCGGCCGGGGCCAGACCAATCACCTGAACGGTCCGCCCATCGGTCAACCGCAGACTATCGAAGCCCTGGACGCGCTCCACCTCGACCTCCTGAAGCCCACGCGGATCCTGATCCGCCAGCCGGCACTCGGCCCGGGCCGCAGTGGCCAGCAGCACCAGGGCCAAGCCCACAACGCAGACGAGGGCGCCACGCAGGACGCCCTCGTCGGGTCGGACAACGCCCGCCGCAGCAGTCACGTGTCCGTTCGCGTTGCGCGCCATCCGGCGCGCCGCAGCCTCAGAATGCGAAGCGGCGGTTGAACTTGTCGACCTGGCCGGCGGTATCAACGATCTTCTGCTTGCCGGTGTAGAACGGATGGCATTGCGAGCACACGTCCAGGTGCATCTCCTCGCCGGAGAGCGTGGAGCGGGTCTCGAACTGCGTACCGCAGCTGCAGATAACCTTGACGTTGTGGTAGTTCGGATGGATGTCGGCTTTCATGGTCGGCTCACGCAGGTTCTGGCGAAAAGTCCGATAGCATAGCGGTGCTACCCGCCCGAGCGCAAGACCAGGTTGCGACAGCAAGTGCAGAGCGCGTTTCAACTCCGGGTGACAACTGCCTGAATGACTGGGTGGTTTTACCCGTCCGGACAACCTGTGGATAACTTTGTGGACGAATTGTCGCGCCCGGAACGGAATCCACCGGAAACGTCAAGGCGGCGGCGCCGGATCCCGGCAAAGATATCACGCAAGCAACTGGTTTTTAGGCCATTTAATACCGACCCATCAGTCCGGTGTGTTGCCACGGGCCACCCCCTTGAGCCTCGAGCACCATCGCCAGGTGCTGTGCATAAGGGCCGCCGTATCTTCCTCATTGCCCCGCGTTTTCCGGGGCAATCGTGGTGTAGATGGCCGAATAATCCGCATCGGCCAGGCCCTGCTCGCGCGCCCGATCCAGCAGATCCGCCAGCAGCGGCAGCCACGGCCCCACCAGGTGGGCATCCTCCACCGCGCGTTCGGTCAGGCGCACATCCTTCAGCAAGTGCTTGACCGGAAAGTTGGCGGTACCGAAGTCACCGGAGACCATCTTGCCAAGCTTCTTGTCGAAGGTCGGGGCATACAGGGCACTGTCGCGCAGGATCTCCATGAAGGTATCCACCTCCACCCCCTCGCGCCGCACCAGCCCCAGGCTCAAGGAAAACGCCGCGGTGAGACTCGCGATCAGCTGGTTGAAGGCCAGCTTCAGCGCCGCCCCCTGCCCGACCGAACCGACATGCCGGGGTGTCTCGCCCAGAGCCGCCAGTACCGGCTGGGCCCGGGCAAAGTCGGCCTCGCGGTCGGCGCCCGCCATGATCAGCAGACGGCCATCCCGGGCCTCGGGGATGGAACCCAGCACCGGCGCCTCCAGGTAGCAGGCGCCGGCGCCCCGCACCCGTTCCGCCAGGGCCCGGCTCTCGGCCGGCAGGATGGTCGCCATCTGGATCACGCAGCGACCATCCAGCGCACCCGCCGGCAGGGCATCCAGCACGGCATGGATGGCCGCGGCATCACTGAGCATTAGCACCAGCACGTCCGCCTCCGCGACAGCCGCGGCGGGCGAACTGTGAACGGTGACCCCCTCGGCCGCCAGATCGCTCGCTCGCGCGACCGTGCGGTTGTAGGCCACCACGGGAAATCCGGCCTGCAAAAGACGCAGGCCCATGGGTTGCCCCATGAGCCCGCATCCCAGCAGCGCCACTCGGGACGCAGCCATCGTTACCCCCTACTTGATCTTGTCGTCGAGATCTTCCGTATACCCCAACAGGGTATGCGGCGGCGGGGCCTCCTTCTGGTACTTGCTCGGGGTGACCGCTTCGGTCTGATGCAGGCTCTTCCACAGGCCGAACACCATGATCAGCATGATGACCGAGAACGGCAGCCCGACACTGATCGCGGCCGCCTGCAACGCGGCCAGACCGCCCGCCAACAGCAGGATGGACGCGACAACCCCTTCGAGGATGGCCCAGTACACGCGCTGGGTGACGGTCGGGTTGCGCACATCACCGGAGGCCAGGGTGTCGATCACCAGCGAGCCGGAGTCCGAGGAGGTCACGAAGAAGGTGACGATCAGCACCGTCGCCGCCGCCATCACAGCCACGGACAGCCAATCCCACAGCGGCATGGCCTGGAGGGTCACGAACAGCGCGGTGGACATGTTCTCCGACACGGCGCCAGTCAGGTCGACCACACCCTCGAGCTCGTAGCTCATCGCAGTGCCGCCGAACACGGCCAGCCAGACGAAGGCCGCGGCGGTCGGGGCCAGCAGCACGCCGGCGACGAACTCGCGAATGGTGCGGCCACGGGAGACCCGCGCAATGAACATGCCGACATACGGGGCCCAGGAGATCCACCAGCCCCAGTAGAAGATGGTCCAGGAGGTCGCCCAGCCGGAATCCTCGATCGTGTCGGCCCACAGGCTCATCTCGGGCAGGAACTGAACGTAGACGCCGGTGCTCTCCACCAGGAGGCGGAGGATGAACAGGGTCGGACCCATGACCAGCAGCAGCGCGATCAGGATCACCGCCAGACCGATATTGAAGTTCGACAGGCGCTTGATGCCCTTGTCGACGCCCAGCGCGACCGAGCCCACCGCGATCAGGGTAATGATCGCGACCAGCACGATCTGCATGGAGGTGGATTCCTCGATCCCGAACACGAAGTTCAGGCCCGAGTTGATCTGCATGACGCCCAGGCCCAGCGAGGTCGCCACGCCAAACATGGTGCCGAACAGCGCCACCACGTCCACCAGATGCCCCCAGGGGCCATAGATCCGGTCACCGATGAAGGGGTACAGCGAGGAACGGATCAGCAGCGGGAGATTGTGGCGGTAGGCGTAATACGCCAACGACAGGCCGACGACAATATAGATCGCCCAGGCATGCAGCCCCCAGTGGAAGAAGGTATAGCGCATCGCCTCGACAGCCGCCGCGCCGGTCTCGCCCTCGGCGTGCGGTGGGCTGAGGTAGTGGTACATCGGCTCGGCGATGCTCCAGAACAGCAGCCCGATCCCCATACCCGCGGAGAACAGCATCGCGAACCACGCGGTGTAGCTAAAGCGCGGGGCCTCGAACTGATCACCCAGGCGCACCCCACCGTAACGGCTGAACATCAGGTACAGGGAGAAGACCAGGAACACGGTGACGACCAGCATGTAGTACCAGCCGAGATACTCCCCGATGCCGCTTTGCAGCTGGGCAAAGACCGCTTCGGCGGTGTCCGGGAAGATCGCCCCGAACAGCACGAACAGTGCGATCACGATGCTGGCGGTGTAGAAGACCGGGCTGCAGATCACGCCAAAGCCGCCGAGGCGGGTTTGCGTCAGACCGGGGGTGGACTGCTCATCCATTCGGTTTCCCCTTGTATTCTTGTGGCGAACGCGGGCCGGCGCGGGCTTGCTCCGAACGTGCTCCGGGAGCCGCACAGGATCACGCCCGTTGGGCGTTGCCGCAGTAGGTGGGACAAAGCCACCGTAGCGAAAGACTACTCCGACTGCAAAAACGTGAAGGGCTTCGCACCCGGCGTCATATCCTGCGCCATATCCGGGGCCATATTACGCCGCCTCGGCGACTGGAGCACGGGCCAGCAACAGGGCACGGGCCTGCCCGCCCTGACGCTCGCGCTCGATCTCCCAGCCACCCGCAGCGAGGAACTCGAGGTCCGCCTCGGACTCGATTTCCACGTAGATCCGGCTGTCCGCGTGCAGCCAGTCGTGCGCGCGAAGGGCCTCCAGCACCGGCGCCACCCGGCCCTGGCCGAATGGCGGATCCACCAGCACCAGATCGAAGGGCAACCCGCCTGGCGGTTCCCCGGCCAGCAGGCGCAGGGCGTCATCCCGGCGCACGCTCACCTGCTCGGCCCCCAGGGTCTCGCAGTTGGCCTGAAGCTGGGCCGCGGCACGGGCATCGCGCTCGACCAGCAGCACCGAGTCCGCCCCGCGCGAGGCCGCTTCCAGCCCCAGCGCCCCGGTGCCGGCGAACAGGTCGAGCACGCGCGCGCCCGGGAGTCGCGGCTGCAGCCAATTGAACAGGGTCTCGCGCAGGGCGTCCGCGGTCGGGCGCAACCCGCCGACCCCGAGCACCGGCAGCCAGCGGCGGCGCCAGGCGCCGCCGATGATGCGGATGCGCGCGGGGCGTCCGGCGGGGGCGCGCCTACTCCTGGCCACCCACGATCACCGTGACCATCGCTTCCGGGTTGATGCGCTCGCGCAGCCGCGCGTTCAGGTGATCCAGCTCGACCGCCTCCATGCGTTCGATGTAGCGTTCCAGATAATCCAGCGGCAGATCATAGAAGGCGATCATCCCGAGCAGACCGACGATGTCGCTGTTCGAGGCCAAAGACAGCGGGAAGCTGTTGACCACGTTCTCGCGCGAGGCCTCCAGCTCGTCGGCATCGATACCCTCGGCATGCCAGCGCTCGAGTTCCTCGCGCAGCGCGGTCACCGCCTCGTCCGCCTGATCGACCCCGGTCTGCATCCCGATACGGAAGGGACCCTCGACCGCCATGGGCTGAAAGCGGCTGCTGACCGAATAGGCCAGCCCGCGCGCGCTGCGAATCTCCAGGAACAGGCGCGAGATAAAGCCGCCCCCGCCGAAGGCATGGTTGGCCAGGGTCAGGGCATAGTGGTCATCCTCGCCGCGGCGCAGGGTCGGGGCCCCCATGTGGATATGGGCCTGCTCGGAAGGGAAGTCGATACGCTCCTCGACCGGGTCCTCGCGCGGTTCCACCGCGGGCAGCGGTTCCACCGCAGGCCCCTGCGGCAGGGCGGCGGAGATGCGTGCCGCCGCAGCCTCGGCCTCACTGCGGCTCAGCCCGCCCGTGATCGCCAGGGCGCCGTTGGCCGTGGTGTAGTGGCGCTCGTAGAACGCGCGGGCATCCGCGGGCTGCAACGCCTCCAGGGTCTCGCGCTCGCCGCCCGGCCAGTTGGCGTAGGGGTGATCGCCATACATCAACTCGTAGAAACGCCGGGTGGCAACGCTCCCGGGATCCTGGCGCTCGCGCTGCAGCCCCTGCAGGGCCTGGCGCCGGGCTCGATCGAAATCGGCCTCCGGGAAGGCGGGCTCGGCCAGGACTGCGGACATAGTCTCCAGCGCCGCATCCATCCAGTCCGGCTCGGTCAGGCTACGCAGACTGACGATGGCCATGTCGCGCAGTGCGGTGGTGCTGAACTGCGCGCCCACCGACTCGAAACCCTCGGCCAGCGCGTCCGCATCCATCTCCGCCGTGCCATGCTGCAGGGCGCTGCTGGTCAACGAGGCCAGGCCATTCTGGTCGCCGTCGTGCGAGGCCCCGCCGTCGAAGGTCAAGCGCAGGTCGACCATCGGCAAATCCGGCGCCGCCACGTACAGCACGCGCAGCCCCTCGTCGGTCTCCCACTCCTCGATCTCGACCGCCTGGGCCGGCAGCGCCAGCGCCAGCAGACCGACCAGGGCTACCAGGAATCCCGTTCGCATCATGTTGCCTCCCGTCATTACATACCCCCCGCGGTATCGCCATAGGGTTCTACCGCACCCGGATCGGGCGGGTCGTCACCATCCAGGGGCTGCGGATCGAGAATGCCGACCGTGCGTCGTTCCGGCACCAGGTACTCGCGCACCACGCGCTGCACATCCTCGGCAGTCACCGCACGCACGCGCTCGACGAAGCGATCGCCTTCCTGCCAGCCGACGCCGATGATCTGCAGCATGCCCAGCTGGAAGGCCTGGGAGCGCACCGAGTCACGCTGATACACCTCGGAGGCGATCACCCGCGCTTGCACCCGTTCCAGTTCGCTGTCGCTGACCGGCTCGTCCTTCAGCCGCTCCACCTGCTCCAGCAGGGCCGCCTCAAGCGTCTCCACATCCGTGGCCGCCGTGGGCACCGCCGCAATCATGAACAGGTCATCCAGCCGGCTGAACGGGCTGTAGCGGGCCGAGGTCGCGCCGGCCAGTTCTTCGCCCCGTACGATCTCGCGGGCAAAGCGCGAGGCCTCACCGGAATCCAGGATCCCGGCCGCCACCATCAGTGCGTAGACATCCACCGGGTCGTCCACGGTATTCAGAACCGGCGCCTTCCAGCCCATCAGCAGGTAGGGCAGCTCTGCGGGGGCCTCGACGGTGATGCGGCGCTCGCCCTTTTGCGGCGTCTCGGCGCGCGGCTTCGTCTCCGGGAGATCACCCGCCGGGATGTCCCCAAAATGCTCCCGGGCCGCCTCGATGACCCGCTCGGCATCGACATCGCCGACCACCACGACCACCGCGTTGTTCGGGTGGTAATAGCGGTCATACCACGCCTGATTGTCTTCCAGGGTGTAGGCCTCGATATCGCTCATCCAGCCGATCACCGGATTGCCATACGGATGATTGAGGAAAGCCGTGGCCATCAGCTGCTCGCGCACAAGAGAGTTGGGCTGGTCCTCCACGCGCAGACGGCGCTCTTCCTTTACAACATTCAATTCCGGACGGAACTCGTCTTCCTGCAGCTTCAGATGCTGCATGCGCTCCGCCTCCATCGCCATCATGGTCTCCCAGTGATCACGCCCGATGATCTGGAAGTAACCCGTGTAGTCGCGGCCGGTAAAGGCATTCTCGCGCCCGCCCAGACGCGAAACGATGCGCGAAAACTCGCCGGGCTCATACTGCTCGGTCCCGCGAAACATCATGTGCTCCAGCATGTGCGAGATGCCGGTCACGCCGCTGTGCTCGTCGGCCGACCCGACCCGGTACCAGACCATGTTGGCCACCACCGGGGCACGCCGGTCCTCCAGCACCAGGACCGTCAGGCCGTTGTCCAGCGTAGTCTCGACCACCTTCGATTCGATCTCGGGCGTCGCGGCCAGGACCCCGACGGGCCAGGCAAAGACAAACGCCGTAACGAGCACTGTGACCAGGTTTTTACCGCGCATGATTCATGAATCCTCGTGCTAGCATTGGCGAACTCTCTACTTGACCACATCGAGCATGTTCGGTTTCCGCAAAAAGAAGTCCGAAGACCCGGCCACCCCCGACGCGGAGGCACCTGGCAGCGAGCCGGAGAAGCCCGCCCGCGGCGGCTGGTTCCAGCGCCTGCGCAAGGGCCTGGCCAAGACCGGGCAGGTCCTGGGCGGCGACCTGGGGGCGCTGCTCCGGCGCAAGATCGACGACGAACTGTTCGAGGAGCTGGAAGAACGCCTGCTCCTCGCGGACGTGGGCCTGGATGCGACCCAGCGGATCATGGATCGTATCACCCGCGAGGTGAAACGCGGACAACTGGATGATGCCGAGGCCCTGATGGACGCCCTGGAGGCGGCCATGATCGAGATCCTCGAGCCGGTCTCGCGCCCCCTGGAGATCCCGGAGGCCGAACGCCCCTTCTCCATCCTCGTCGTCGGCATCAACGGCGCCGGCAAGACCACCACCATCGGCAAGCTGGCCCATCACCTGCAGGCGGACGATCGCTCGGTGCTGCTGGCGGCCGGCGACACCTTCCGCGCCGCGGCGGTGGAACAACTGCAGACCTGGGGCGAGCGCAATGGCGCTCCGGTGATCGCCCAGGGCACCGGGGCGGATTCCGCCTCGGTGGTCTACGACGGCCTGCAGGCCGCGCAGGCGCGCGGCATCGACGTGATGATTGCCGACACCGCCGGGCGCCTGCACACCCAGACCAACCTGATGGACGAGGTCCGCAAGGTGAAGCGCGTGATGGGCCGGCTGGACGAACACGCCCCGGACGAGGTCCTGCTGGTGGTCGACGGCGGCACCGGCCAGAACGCCCTGAACCAGGCCCGTCAGTTTCACGAGGCCCTGGGCCTGACCGGAATCGTCGTGACCAAGCTGGACGGCACGGCCAAGGGCGGCGTGCTGTTCGCGCTGGCCGAACAGCTGGGCATTCCGGTGCGATTCATCGGGGTCGGGGAAAACGCCGAGGATCTACAGGTCTTCGATGCCCGCGCCTTTGTGCGCGCCCTGCTCGGCCGCGATAGCGACTGACGAGCACACCGGATGATTCGTCTGCAACGCGTCACCAAGCGATTCGGCAGCGCGTCCGAGGCGCTCAGTAACGTCAGCCTGCGCGTGGACCCGGGTGCGATGGCCTTCATCACCGGGCCCTCCGGCGCCGGCAAGAGCACCCTGCTGCGCCTGATCGCCGGGCTCGAGCGCCCGACCCGCGGGCGCATCCAGGTCAACGGCCACGACCTCGACCGCCTCTCCAACCGCGCGATTCCCGGGTTTCGCCGCAGTATCGGACTGGTGTTCCAGGATCATCGCCTGCTGTTCGACCGCCCGGTGTTCGACAACGTCGCCCTGCCGCTGGAGATCCTCGCCTACCGCCGCCCGGAGATGCGCAAACGCGTGCGCGCGGCGCTCGACAAGGTCGGGCTGCTGCACAAGGAGGGGGTCAACCCGCGCACCCTGTCGGCGGGCGAACAACAACGTGTGGGCATTGCCCGGGCCATCGTCCACCGGCCGGTCCTGCTGCTGGCAGACGAGCCTACCGGCAACCTCGATCCGGCGTTGTCGCGCGAGATCCTGCAACTGTTCGACGACTTCAACCGGGTCGGCATGACCGCCCTGATCGCCAGCCATGACCTCGGCCTGGTCGAGCGCATGGGCAAGCCGGTCCTGCACCTGGAAGACGGACGCATCGAGGCCCGTGCGGCCGCGGGGGCCCCGGCATGAAGCCGGGCCGTCGCCTGCAGGACACCGTGCCGGCCTGGCTGGAGGCCCATCGGGATGCCGCCCGGCGCAGCCTGCAGCGCCGCCTGCAGGCCCCGGTTCTGAGCCTGATCAGCATTGCCGTGCTGGGCTTCATCCTCGCCCTGCCGGCCTACCTCTGGGTCCTGCTGGACAACGCCCGCGCCCTGTCCGCCCACGTGGACCATGACCCACGCATCGCCCTCTACCTCGACGGCGTGGAGGCGGCCACGGTCGCGGATCTGGAACGCCACCTGGAGACCGATGCCCGGGTAGAACGCTGGATCTGGATCGATGCCGACGAGGCCCTGGCCCGCTATCGCGAGGGCCTGGCCGACCCGGGCCTGCTGGACTGGCTGGACGAAAACCCGCTGCCGGACGTGGTGGATGTGATCCCCGTGACCGCGGATCCCGAGACGGTTGCGGCGCTGCGCGAGGCGCTTGCGGCCACCGTACCGGGTGCGACGGTGGTCAGCGACGACGACTGGGTGCGGCAGTTGAACAGCCTGCACCAGCTGGGGCTGCGCATCCTGTCGGTGGTGGGTGCCCTGCTGGGGCTGGGGGCGTTGCTGATCCTGGCCCTGGCGACTGCCTCGGAGCTGCGCGAACGCCGGGAAGAGATCGCCATCTCGCGGATCAGCGGGGCTACCCACCGGTTCCTGCGGCGCCCCTCCCTCTACGGCGGCGTGATGACCGGCCTGGGCGGCGGTATTTTCGCCGGCATCCTGCTGCTCATCGGGATCGGCCTGAGCCGGGCACCACTGGAACAGGCCGCGGCCGCGTTCGATCTCGAGTTGGGGCTGTCCCTGCCCGGGGCCACCCATCTCCTGGCCCTGCTCCTGGCCGGACTCCTCCTCGGCTGGCTGGGCGCCCGGCTGGGCAGCGGCCATGCCCTGCGGGATGCCCCCTAGGAGCACGCGCCCCGGACGAAACGTCCGGAACCTTTGCAGGGTTTAGCACTCTTATTCACAGACTGCTAATGTAGAGTCATGAATCGGGAGGAAACACCACGCATGAACCAGGCCCTGACCACTCCACGCATCGACATGCCCGTACCGGTGGGCAACCTCGATCACTACATGCAGGCCGTTGGCCGCATCGAGGTGCTGGACGCCGAGCACGAGCGTGAACTGGCCGTGGCGCTGCACGAGCGCCAGGACCTGGATGCGGCACGCCAGCTGATCCTGCACAACCTGCGGTTCGTGATCCACGTTGCGCGCGGCTACAAGGGGTACGGCCTGCCTCTGGGGGATCTGATCCAGGAAGGCAACGTGGGCCTGATGAAGGCCGTCCGCCGTTTCGACCCGAATCAGGGCGTGCGCCTGGTGTCCTTTGCCGTGCACTGGATTCGCGCCGAGATCCACGAGTTCATCCTGCGCAACTGGCGCATCGTGAAGGTCGCGACCACCAAGGCCCAGCGCAAGCTGTTCTTCAACCTGCGCAGTGCCAAGCAGCGTCTCGGCTGGCTGTCCAATGCCGAGGTCTCCGCCGTGGCGCAGGATCTGGGCGTCTCCGAAAAGGACGTCTGGGAGATGGAACGCCGCCTCTCGAGCCAGGATGCGAGTTTCGACCCGGGCCCCGAAGCCGACGATGAATACGGCTATCAGGCCCCGTCGGAACGCCTGAGCCTGGAGGACCTGAGCGACGACCCCGCCAATGTGACCGAGGACGAGGACTGGGACCGTCATTATCAGGAACGCCTTAGCGAGACCCTGGGCGAACTGGACGAGCGTTCGCGCACCATCCTGATGCGCCGCTACATGGCCGACCAGAAGGCGACACTGCACGAGCTGGCCGCGGAGTACGGCGTTTCGGCCGAGCGCATCCGCCAGATCGAGAACAGCGCGATCAAGCGCATCCGGGCCGCCTTCGACGACTGACGCTTTCGCACCCTCGCGAAACCAGGGCCCCGAACGAAAAAGGCCCCGGCATCAGCCGGGGCCTTTTTGTTGCCGGGTGCAGCGGGACCAAGCCCGACACCCGGCACGGTTCCATGCCCGATCAGCCGAACAGGATCACCGAGAAGAAGCTAATCCAGGACCAGATGATCAGGCCGACCGTGAACGTCAGCGGAAAGTTGGGGAAAGTAAACCACTCGCGCATCTCGAAGTCCTCGGGAAATTTCAACCAGAATAAGCAAAGGGTAAGCGGGTCCGCAGCGCGGTGCAAGTTCGACCGAGGTCAGCGCTGGGACTTTTTCCGACCCCCACCGGTCGCGTCGGGAGGGGCCTCCTCGCCGGATCCGGTCGGGATACGCGGGTCATCATCGTCCATCAGGATGCGATGCGCCGGGCCCTGAAGATCGTCGTACTGCCCCGAGCGGATGGCCCAGAACAGCACCACGCCCACCACCAGGGCGAACAGCATGGCCAGCGGGATCAACAGGTAGAGGATTGACATGCTTCCAGTGTACCCAGGCGCGCGAACGGCTTAAACCGGGGGTGGCCGTGACGCCGGATCGCGCACGGCCTCTCCGGACGGCACCGACGACTCGGAGCCTGTGTTCAACACGTCGCGCCCCGGACGCAGGCGCAGCGCATTGCCAACCACCAGCAACGAGCTGAGCGACATGCCCAGCGCTGCCAGCCAGGGAGTCAGCAGCCCCGCCGCGGCCACCGGGAGGGCCACCAGGTTGTAGCCGATTGCCCAGGCGATGTTCTGCCGGATCACGCGCCGCGTGTGGCGCGCCTGGTCCAGCGCCTGCGGCAGGTGTTCCAGGCGATCCGAGAGCAGGACCAGGTCGGCCTGATTCTGCGCCAGCTGGGTGCCGCCACCCATCGCCAGCGATACGTCGGCCCCGGCCAGCACCGGGGCATCGTTGATGCCCTCGCCGGCCATCAGGACCACCCGGCCCTCTGCCTGGCGAGCGTCCACATAGGCGAGCTTCCCCTCCGGGGTTAGACCACCCTCGGCTTCGGCGATGCCCATTTCCGCCGCGAAGGCCTGCGCGGCCTGCGGGCGGTCCCCGGTCAGCAAGACCACCCGCAACCCGCGCCGCTGCAGATCGGCGATCACGTTCCGCGCCCCGGGACGCGGAGTGTCGGCCAGCCAGAACAGGGCGACCGGTTGGTCGTCGACCACCAGCCAGACCGGGGTGGCCAGGGGATAGCCCAGGGGTGGCTCCGGGCTGGGCGTACCGCGCTGCGGCAACATCGACGATCCACCAATGGCCACACGGTGGCCCTCTATGTGGCCAACCAGGCCACGCCCGGGGAGGTTGCGAACCTCGCTAGCGACCACCGATGAGGACTTGGCCGGAGCGACCAGGGCGCGTGCCAGGGGGTGCTCGGAATGGGCCTCGAGCGCGGCGGCCCAGTTCAGCCAGTCAGCCCCCTCGGGCGCGGGCTGCAGCTCGGATTGTGCCACCAGACGCGGCATGCCGACGGTCAGGGTTCCGGTCTTGTCGAGACAGACCATATCGACGCGCGGCAAGGTCTCCAGGGCACTGCCGCGCGTAACCAGCAGACCGAGGCGCGACAACGCGCCGGTGGTGGCTGTCAGCGCGACCGGCGTCGCGAGCGCCAGGGCACAGGGGCAGGTGGCGACCAGCATGGCGACCATGACCCAGAGGGCCCGCGTCGGATCGATCCACGCATACCAGACCAGACCCGCCAGCGCCGTCAGGACCAGGACGGCACCCACAAACCAGCCGGTACCGGCCTCGGCGATCCGGGCCATCCGCGGCTTCTCGGTCTGGGCGCGATCGAGCAGCCGCTGGATCGCCGCCAGGGTCGTCTCGGCACCGACGCGCTGGACCTCGATGGCGAGTGGGCCATCGACGTTCACGGTCCCGCCGGTCACGGGATCCCCGATGCGCACCGCGTGCGGCTCGGGCTCGCCGGTCAACAGGGCACGATTGACCGTCGACTCGCCTTCGCACACCAAGCCGTCCGTGGGCATGGTCTCGCCCGGGCGAACACGTACCCGATCCCCCGGCACCAGCTCGCCGACCGGGACCGCCTCGACGCGCCCGGCTGCATCCAGACGATTGGCGATGGCGGGAACCAGGCGATCCAGGCGGTCAATGGCATGGCTGGCGTGCTGGCGCGCGATCAGCTCCAGATAGCGGCTGGTGAGCAGGAAGAAGACAAACATCACGACCGATTCGAAATAGACGTGCTCGCCGGTCCCGAGGATGACCGCGTACAGGCTGGCCAGGTAGGTCACGATGATCGCCAGACTCACGGGCACGTCCATCCCCAGCTGGCGATGGCGCAGGTCGCGCCAGGCGCTTTGATAGAACGGGATCGCGGAATACAGGACGACCGGCGTGGTCAGCGCCGCCGCCACCCAGCGCATGAACTGGAGCAGGTCTTCGTGCTCGGTGTCCTCGGCGCCCAGCCAGAGCGCCACGGCCAGCATCATCACCTGCATCATCCCCAGGGCGGCAACGGCGATCCGGCGCAAGGCGAGGCCCCGTTCGCGGGCGATCGCCTGCTCGCGGGTTCCGGGGTCGTAGGGATGGGCGTGGTACCCGATGTCACGGATCGCCTTGAGGATATCCGACAGGGCAATCCGCGCGGGGTCCCAGACGGCCTGCGCGCGATGGGTGGAGTAATTCACGCGAAAGCTCTCCACGCCCGGAAGGGCCTGGACATGACGCTCGTTCAACCATACGCAGGCCGCACAGGTAATGCCCTCGAGCATCAGGGCGGCCTCACGGCGGTCGCCCTCTGCGCCGGCGGGCGCGACGAACTGTTGCTGGACGCCGGGGTGATCGAACAGTTCGAGCTCGCGGAGCTCGTCGGGGATCAGGGGGCTGCCGGTGTCCGCCGGGGGGGCATCACGGTGATGGTAATAGGCCCCCAGGCCACGCTCGATGATCGCGCTGGCCACGGCCTGGCAGCCGGGGCAGCAGGTGGGTTCCTCGCGGCCCTCGAACGTCACCGGGTAGCAGGCGCCTACCGGTACCTCCAGGCCGCAGTGGAAACAACGGGCCTCGGCCTCGGGCGTTGCCGGGCCCTGCGAGTCGGACGCGAGCGCCACGGCGGGAGCGCGGTGGGCTAACCGGGCTGGGCGCTACGCACGCGCGTGCGTGCCTGTTGCTCCAGAAGCTGCCCATCGTGCTGGACCTGGAAGCGCAGATCCCAGCGCCCCGGTGCCGGCAGCGCCACTTCGACCTGATACATGCCCTCGCCCATCGCCTGCATCTCGAAACCCTGGTCGCGCCGTTCGTCGGCCAGCCACATGAAGAGGCCGCGGATGCTGGCATCGTCGATCGGCTCGCCGTCCGCATCGCGCACCTCGACCTGCAGGGTAGCGGTCTCGCCCTCGGTGGGTCGGTCAACCCAGCCCTGACGCACCTGCCAGCCCTTCTGTCGCTGCTCCTGCAGCTCCGAGACGCGGTGCACGGCGAGCGCTTGCTTGCGGCTCTCCATTCCGGCCACAGTGCCTGGGAAAGCGGAGGTCACGCGCTCGGCCCGGTTCTCCGGCTCCGGCAGGATCGAGCCGATGAACTGCTGCGGCATCCCGTTATGGGCGAGTGTGATCAGGACCGCCTGCACCGAGGCGACCATGGTAAAGAAACCCACCAACACCAACGGGGCCCAGTGCAGGCGCCCAATCTTGGCCTTGCCACCACTTTCGACCTCGGCCTCCTTCTGGGTGAACACGATCCCCAGGCCGTAAGGCACGATGATGTAGAGCGCCAGATGAATGGCGAAGACGTCGGCCCCCTGCCAGGTCAGGATCGAATAGGGGATAAACACGAACAGCATGAGCGCGACCACCACGGCCGAGGTGCTGTAGGCCTTGAACCGCGTGAAGCGGTAGATCAGGGCGAACAGGATGGCCAGTGCCGCACTGCCGATGCCGAGGGTAATGACGAGATTGCTCATATGCTTTTCTTCGTTTCCTGCGTGAACGCAAGCTAGGCGCTTGCGGTGTGCCGCGCGAGTTCCGGCAGCTCGGTTACTGTTTCTTCGCCGGTGGCTGACGGCAACGCTTGCTAGCGGTGACTGAACTGCGAGGTCACCTCGAGCGGTTCGATATGGCCCTCGCGGTCGGTGATCACGAAGCGGAAAGGCTGCGGCGAGGGAGTACCGGCGGGCACGTCGTGGCGCACACGCGCCACGACGGTCAGCCGCTCACCGGGCTCCAGACGGATGCGTTCCACCTGGCCCAGATCCAGTTCGGCGCCCTCCAGCCCCGCCAGGCCGATCTCGAAGTCCAGCTCCCGATCCGCGGTGTTGTTCAGGCGGATCTCGTAGCCGTTCTGGGTGCGACCATCGGACATCTGGACGTAGAGCGGCTGGCGCACCTGGTTGACGTTGGCGTCCACCGGCGGGCGCCCGAGAATACTGCCGACCAGCGCCACGACCACGATCAGCACGGCGGCCCCGTAGCCAAGGGTCTTGCCCCGCAGGACATGCGTCTTCCCGCCCTCCTGCTCGCGCTCGGAGGTATAGGTGATCAGGCCGCGGGGCCAGCCCTGCTTGTCCATGATGGTGTCGCAGGCATCGATACAAAGTGCGCAGTGGATGCACTGGAACTGCAGCCCGTCGCGGATATCGATGCCCGTCGGGCACACCTGCACGCAGTAGCCGCAGTCGATGCAGTCACCCACCCCGGCGGCCTGGCGTTCCTCGCGGGTCTTCAGACCGGCCTTGACCTTGGAGCGCCCGGCGGTACCTTCCCCGCGCGCCTCTTCATACGACACGATCATGGTGTCGCGGTCGAACATCACGCTCTGGAACCGGGCGTAGGGGCACATGAAGGTGCACACCTGTTCGCGCGCCAATCCGGCAAAGGTGTAGGTCGTGGCCGTCAGGATGCCTGCAGTCAGGTAGGCCGCGTAGACCGCCTGACCGGTAAAGAAGTCGCTCACGATCGAGGGGGCATTCCCCCAGTACAGGATGAAACCGAGCCCGGTGGCAAAGGCCACGAGCAGCCAGGACAGGTGGGTCAACCCGTACTTGAACAGCTTTTCGCCAGTCCAGGGCTGCTTGGCCAGGCGCAGGCGGGCGGGCCGTTCACCCTGGATCTTGCGCTCCAGCCACATGAAGACGTCGGTCCACAGGGTCTGGAAGCAGAAATAGCCACAGAACACCCGTCCGGCGACGCCCGTGACGAAAAACAGCAGCAAGGCGGCCACGAGCAGGAAACCGGCCAACCAGAAGATGTCCTGCGGGTAGACGACCAGATCGAAGATGTGGAACTGCCGGCCCGGGATGTCGAACAAGACCGCCTGATTGGGGCCGTATTCGCGCTCCCAGCGAACCCAGGGCAGGCCGAAAAACACACCGTAGGCGAGCAACAGGATGCCGGTCTTCAGATTGCGGAAACGCCCCTTGACCGACCGCGGATGGATCGGGATGCGTGCCTCGTACAACGGCTGGGCCTGGGACATCAAAACCTCCCGGAGTTCAATCCGGCAGAGTGGGGCGGCCGCAAGGCGCGCCCTGGGATCGGGTTCCTTCCAAAAAAGCAGGGGCGCCCTCGGGCGTCAAACAACCCGGCGGGCACCCCTGTAGTTATCGCGGCGAGCGCCCGGCCCCGGGGCTCACCATACGGTCAACAGATTCGCGCTTACTGCCCGCCACCCAACGAATGCACGTAGGCCGTCAGCATCTTGATCTCGGCATCGGACAGACGGTCCCCGAACGCAGGCATCTCGCGCTGGGCGCCGTTGCGAATGAAGTTCGCCACCAGACGCTGGCGCTCGCTATCGCTTTCCGCACCGCGCACGTCCACCAGACCCCAGAGATCATTGGTCAAGTTGGGAGCCCCCTGGGACGCCAGACCCTGGCCATCCATGGCGTGACACTGGAAGCAGCCGCCGTCGGTACCGGTGAAAATGCGTTCGCCGGCGTCCGCTTCACCTTGGTCGACGCTGTAGCCGTTGAGCGACAGCACGTACGCTGCGACCTGGTTGAGCTGGTCGCCGTCGAGGGTGTCGCGGTAGCCCGGCATGTAGCCCAGGCGACCCTGGTGCAGGGTTTCCTCGATCTGCTCCACGGTGCCACCCCACTTCCAGTGGTCGTTGCGCAGGTTCGGGTACTGCCCGACCACGCCGGCACCGCCAACCTGATGGCAGGCGGCACACCAGGTGCCGAAGGAACCCTGGGCGTAGGCGTTGACGAAGCTCATGCTCTCGGCGTCCTGCAGGATGGTTTCGTAATCCTGGGCCGCCACCTGTTCAAGCATCTCGCGCTGACGCACCGCGTAGGTGCCGGTCTGCATGTCCTTGGCCAGCAGCGCACGGGTGTTCCAGTGCATCGTGCGCTCTTCGCCACCCTGCTCGAAGGTGATGGTGTTGAAGCCCTTGGTAAAGCTGTCACCGATCGGCCAGGCCGGGTAGATCAGCCAGTACACCACGGCAAACACGATCGTGGCGTAGAAACCCCACAGCCACCAGCGCGGGAGCGGGTTGTTGTATTCCTGGAGGTTCCCGTCCCAGACGTGCCCAGTGGTCTCGACCTGGTTCGGGTCCTTTTCGCGGTTGTCCTGTGTGCTCATTGCTCGTCACTCTTGGTTTTGTCACGCCGGGCCACGGGCTCCCGATGTGAATCATCGTCATCCAGAGGAATATAGCGATACGTCTCGAACTTCCGGGCGCGCTGACGGTTGGCGAACAGGAAGATCACGACCCCGATAAAGGTGCCCATGAAGAGCAACAGGGCGACCATCTTGCTATTGCCCATGTCCGTGATCCATTCCCACAGTCCCATCATGTTCGCACCCGCTCCTCCTTACCGGAACTCGGCAAAGTGTCCGTCGTCGTATTCGCTGAAGTCGACCATGGTCCCGAGCACCTGGAGATAGGCGACGATTGCATCCATCTCGGTGACCGTCCCGGGGTTGCCGTCGAAGTTCCCCGCCTGGGCCTGGCGAACCAGGTTGTCCTCGGCGTCACGGATATCGAACATCCGGGCGTGTTCTTCGCCGAAGCGCTCGACGTTGGCCTCGTATTCCTCTTCGGTGAGCGAGTACGGCACACCGACCCGCTTCAGCGCGACCATCCGGCGGTCGATATCGGAGTAGTCAAGCGGGGTTTCCGCCAGCCAGGGGTAGCCCGGCATGATCGACTCCGGTACCAGCGACTGCGGATTGATCAGGTGCTGAACCTGCCATTCGTTGGAGTACTTGCCGCCAACTCGGGCGAGGTCCGGACCGGTGCGCTTGGAGCCCCACTGGAACGGATGGTCGTACTGCGACTCGGCCGCCAGCGAGTAGTGGCCGTAGCGCAGCATCTCGTCACGGAACGGACGCACCATCTGCGAGTGGCAGGTGTAGCAGCCCTCGCGAACGTAGATGTCGCGACCACGCTGTTCCAGCGGGGTGTAGGGACGCACGCCGTCCACTTCCTCGATCGTGTCGTCGATGTAGAACAACGGCACGATCTCGACCAGGCCGCCGACGCTGATCACCGCAAGGGTGAGGATGATCAGCAGGCCGGCATTGGTTTCAACGCTTTCATGCTTCATGGATCTATTCTCTCCCTAATCAGGCCGTGCGGGCTTCGGTGGACGCAGCCTGGGCCTCGCGGGCCTCGGCCTTGATGCCCGAGCGAACGGTCATCGCGATGTTGAACGCCATGATCAGCATGCCGGCGAGGAAGAACCCGCCACCGATGGCGCGCACCACGTACGGCTTGTGCAGGAACACCACCGACTCGGTGAAGGTGTAGGCAAGGTTCCCGTACTGGTCGAAGGCACGCAGCATCAGACCCTGACCGATACCGGCCACCCACATCGCGGTGATGTACAGCACGATCCCGATGGTCGCCAGGAAGAAGTGCACGTACACCAGCTTCAGGCTGTACAGGTTCACGTTCCACAGACGCGGCATCAGGTGGTACAGGGAGCCGAAGGTGATCATCGCCACCCAGCCCAGCGCACCGGAATGCACGTGGCCCACGGTCCAGTCGGTGTAGTGCGACAGCGCGTTCACGCTCTTCAGCGACATCATCGGACCTTCGAAGGTCGACATGCCGTAGAACGCCAGCGCGGTGATCAGGAACAGCATGATCGGGTCGGTGCGCAGCTTATCCCAGGCGCCCGACAGGGTCATGATGCCGTTGATCATGCCACCCCAGGAAGGCAGCAGCAGCAGGATGGAGAAGGTCGCCGCCAGGGTGGAGACCCAGTCCGGCAGGGCCGTCCAGTGCAGGTGGTGCGCGCCCACCCACATGTACAGGAAGACCAGCGCCCAGAAATGGATGATGGACAGCTTGTACGAGTAGATCGGACGCCCGGCCTGCTTCGGCACGAAGTAGTACATCATCCCGAGGAAGGCCGCGGTCAGGAAGAAGCCCACCGCATTATGGCCGTACCACCACTGAGTCATCGCATCCTGCACCCCAGAGAAGATGGAGTAGGAATGCGGGTGGAACAGACCCACCGGCACCTGGATGTTGTTGAAGACGTGCAGCAGCGCGGTCGCCAGGATGAAGGCCATGAAGAACCAGTTCGCCACGTAGATGTGCGGCTGGTTCCGGCGCAGCAGGGTCATCAGGAAGACCATGAAGTAAGCCACCCAGACAACCAGGATGATGATGTCGATCTGCCAGTTGAACTCGGCGTACTCGCGGCCCTGGGTGATCCCCATCATGTAGGTGATCACGCCCAGGATCAGCGCCAGGTTCCACCCGTAGAAGGTGAAGCTCGCCATGGAGTCGCTCCACAGGCGCGTCTGGCAGGTTCGCTGAACGATGTAATAAGAAGTGGCAAACAGCGCATTACCCCCGAACCCGAAGATCACGGCCGAGGTATGGACCGGGCGGAAACGCCCAAAGGTGATCTGCGCGATATCGAAGTTCAGGAACGGGAACGCCAGCTGCGAAGCGATCCAGACGCCCGCCGCCATGCCAAACACACCCCAGAGGATGGCGGCAATGGCGAACCGCTTGATGATCGCGTAATTGTACTGCTCGGAAGTCGCGACTGACGCTGCGGGTGCGGCACCCGCCGTAGTGGCTGCTTGTGACATGACTTTTCCACCTTGCTGCGGGGAACACGGATGTCCCGATGGTTCGGGGGCGTGAACTCTACCCCATTCCGGGCCCACAAAAAACCAATACCACCTGTGTCACTCGGATATTGAGTGCGATTGGCGGAACTTTTGACCGCTTCGATAATACATCGGTCATACACCTCCAGGCGAGAGGGCGCCGAGCCGATTCGTTGATCTGGATCAACGAATCGGCTGGACCGGGATCACCCGCCCCGCCGGGCGCGATGGCGGCGGGGCGTCCGGCACCCAGGCATGGCCGTAGACCACCTCCCAGGTTGCCGGAAGGCGACCCTCCACGCCGAAGTCGCGCGCGTAGGCCTCGGCCACCGCAACCAGGCGGCGCGGACCGAACAGTCCGGGCGACCGGCCCGACAGGGCATTGCGCACCCCAACCCCGCGCAGGTCACGAATCAACCCGGTCAGATCCGGGTAGGTCAGGGTCAGGGCCTCCTGGTCCATCACCGGATCGGCAAACCCGGCGCGCACCAGCGCATCGCCAATGTCGTGCATATCCATGAAGGCGTTCACATGCGTCCCCGCCCCACCGTCCACCGTCGCGAAGGCGGCCCGCAGCTCACGCAGGGTGTCAGGACCGAAGGTGGTGAACATCCACAGCCCGCCCGGGCGCAGGATACGCCGCACCTCCATGAAGGCCTGATCCAGGCTGGCGCACCACTGCAGGGCGGAACTGGAAACCGCCAGGTCGAAGGATTGCTCCGCCAGCGGCAGCGCCTCGAGATCGCCGCAGACCACCTGCGGCCGGCGCAGCCAGCGCCCGCGGCGGCGCGCCCGCGCGACCATCTCCGGGGCGAAATCGACCCCGGCCAGGCGGGCTTTGCGGTAGCGGCGGCTCAAGTGGTCCAGGGCCTCGCCGATGCCGCAGCCGAGATCCACAACCTGTTCCGGCTGCATGCGAACCCAGTCCAGCCGCCCCAGCATTCGCTCCTGCACCTCGCGCTGCAGGACTGCGTGCTCCTCGTAGGTGGAGGCCGCCCGCGCGAAGGCCTCGCGGACCCGCGCCTTGTCGAGATCGAAACTGTCGGGTCGGCTCATGCGGATTTCCCTGCGCTGCACTGATTCAAGAACTCGACGACCAAACCGGCCAAGGATTGCGGGCGCGCGAACCACTCCGCGTGGCCGCCCACGCCGCGGACGACCCGACTGGCGGGTCGCAGCCTGTGCAGGTCGTCCGCCACGGCGGCCGGCACCAGCGCATCGCCCGCCTCCAGCCAGGCTGCCGCCGGCGCCTCCAGGCCCGCCCAGACGGACCGAAGATCCGCCGCCTCCAGTAGCGCGAGGCCGGCCTCCAGGCCCTCGGGCGAGGCTGGAGCGGCCTGTAACTGCACCACCAGCCGGCGGGCGAGCGAAGCGGCATCCTGGCTGCCACGTGCACAGAGCATCGCCAGACGGCGCTCCAGCCGCCGGCGACCACCCCCGAGGGCTGCACGAAAATCTTCCAGCTCGGCCGGGGGCAGGGCCGCCGGCCAGTCGTCGGCCTTCGCAAAGCGCGGCGAGGCCCCGATCAGCAGCAGCCCCTGGGGCCCCGACCACTGGCGCGCGGCGGCCAGCGCGACCAGACCGCCCAGGGACCAGCCCGCCCACACCGGACACTCGACATCCGCTGGCAGCGAAGCGATCAACGCCGCCGCGGTGCGCTCGGCATCCGCCAGCATCTCGCCATCACCGGCGGCCCCGTGCCCGGGCAGGTCTGGCGCCAGCACTCGTGTCGCACCCGGGAGCGCGGCCCGCAGCGGCGCCCACACCGCGCCGGAGAAGCCCCAGCCATGCAGGAGCACCAGCGTCGGAGCACCGCCCTGCGATTGCGCGGCAGGCACGTCAGCGCCCTGAACGGCGGCCACCGGCTTGCGTATCATGTGCGGTCGAATCCTCTCGCCAATCCGCGCAGGCAGGCTGACCGCTCATGGGCATCACAATCGGCATCATCATCGCGTATCTACTGGGATCGCTTTCCACGGCCATTCTGGTCAGCAAGCTGCTGCGCCTGCCGGACCCGCGCACCACCGGCTCGAAGAACCCCGGCGCCACCAATGTACTGCGCTCGGGCGGCAAGACGGCGGCCATCATCACGCTCATCGGGGATGTCGGCAAGGGCTGGCTGCCGGTGTTCGTCGCCCTGCAACTGGACCTGTTCCCCGGCTGGGCGATCGGCCTGATCGGCCTGGCCGCCTTCCTCGGGCACGTGTTCCCGGTGTTCTACCGCTTTCAGGGCGGCAAGGGCGTGGCCACCGCGCTGGGCGTGATGCTCGCCATCAGCCCGCTGGTCGGCGGCCTGGTCCTGCTCACCTGGCTGGTCGTTGCCGCCATCTGGCGCTATTCGTCGCTGGCTGCCCTGGTCGCCGCCGGCATGGCCCCGGTGTACATGGTCCTGCTGGGCATGGACCACTGGATCAGTGCCGCCGTGGCCCTGATGAGCGTGATCCTGTTCATCCGTCACGACAGCAACATCCGCCGCCTGATGCGCGGGGAGGAATCGCGGATCGGCCAGAAGGACAAGGCCCCGGCGGCGCCAAAGGAATAACCCTTCGGCCTGCGGACGGGTTTACAGCCCCATCCGCAGCCCCCTTCATGCCACCGCGGGCCGCGCCAGCTCCGCCAGCGGCCAGCGCGCCCGCGCCGCCACCACCGGCGCCCCGGTTTCCGTCACCTGGCCGGCCTGCAGTCGCCGCAGCCCGGCCAGCGCGATCATCGCCCCGTTGTCGGTGCAGAATTCGGGCCGCGGGAAATACACTGGCACCCCCTGACGCTGCGCCATGGCCTTGAGCCCGGCGCGCAATGTCGTGTTGGCCGCCACGCCACCGGCGACCACCAGCGCCGGGGCCTCAGTTTGCTCCAGGCCGCGCCGGGTCTTCTCCACCAGGGTGTCGGTCACCGCTTCCTCGAAGGCGCGGGCGACATCCTCCGGCCGGTAGACCTGTTTCTTCAATGCGGTCAGCACCGCGGTCTTCAGACCGGAGAAGCTCATGTCCAGCCCCGGGCGGTCGAGCATCGGGCGCGGCAGGCGCAGGGCGTCCGAGCGCCCCTGCTCGGCCAGACGCGCGAGGGCCGGCCCACCCGGATAGCCCAGCCCCAGCAGCTTGGCGGTCTTGTCGAAGGCCTCGCCCGCCGCATCGTCGATGCTCTCGCCGATCAGGTCGTAGTCGCCCAGGGCACGCGCATGAATCAACTGGGTATGCCCGCCGGAGACCTGCAGCACCAGGAACGGGAAATCGAGCCCGGTATCCTCCAGAAACGGCGCCAGCAGGTGGCCCTCCAGGTGATGCACGGCCAGCGCCGGGATGCCCCAGCCCCAGGCCAGGGAGCGCGCTACCGAGGCCCCGGTCAGGAGCGCCCCCAGCAACCCCGGCCCACCGGTGTAGACCACCGCATCCAGGTCGTGGCCGTCCACGCCCGCCTCGTCCAGCACCGCGCGTACCAGCGGCAGCAACCGCTGGATATGATCGCGCGAGGCCAGCTCCGGCACCACGCCGCCGTAGACGGCGTGCAGGTCAGTCTGGCTGTACAGCCGGTGCGCAAGCAGGCCCCGGTCCGCGTCGATCAGCGCCACGCCCGTCTCGTCGCAGGAAGTCTCGATGCCCAGTACGATCATGGCGCAAGCATGCCGGGTTTCACGGGCCGCACCAAGCAGCCCCTGTGCGTCCGCGCCATTGCGTTGGGGCAAGCGCTCACAGTCGCCCCCGGCGATCCGGGATCCCGTCCAGCGGCAGATGTGCACAATCGCGGCCCAGGGCCATCACCTGAAAACGCTCGCCCATCTCCCCGGGCAGCGTCAGCATGCGCACGGCCTGAGCGGCCTGCATGGTCACACGGGCATCCTCGCCGCTGCCGACGCGCGCCTCGAAACGCCCTGGCAGCCCCGCCCCCAGCAGGAATTCGCCCTGTGCAGCATAGGCCAGCACGTCGAGACCCGCGGCGTCCGCCGCCTCTGCAACCCCGGTGAAATCTACGCTCGCGGTCAGATCCATCAGGCCCGGATGGGCCAGCGGGTCCTGGATCATCTGCTGGCGGTAATACCCCACCAGCGTCCCCTGGTGACGCTCCGGGGCGTAGTAGGCGCTGCGCGGAAAGCCATAGTCCACGATCACGGCGACCCCCTGCTCCAGGAAGTCGGCCAGCGCGGTCACCCACGCAGCCTGGGCCGGGCGCCACTCGGAGAGGTAGCCCTCGGGCCACGGGCCATGCTCGGCCTGGAGCCGCGCCACCGGCTCGGCGAGGCCGGGCGGGGCCGGGCGCTCGGCCAGGCTCAGGGTGCCGGCGGCATCGGCCGTGATCCCGACCTGCCAGACCCGGCCTTCACGCCAGCGGAAGAGCTCCACCGGCAGGGCATCCAGCACCTCGTTGGCCAGTACCACGCCGCGCAACGGGGCCTCCGGCAGGGCATCCAGCCACGCCACCCGGGCGTACTCCGCGGGTTCAAGCGCAGCCTCGAGGTGGGCCTGCTGCCGCGCCCGCAGGTCCGGACTGACCTCGACGATCCAGTAGCGCTCCCACGCCACCCCGAGTTCGCGCAGCCTGGTGATCACATCCCCCGCGAGCCGGCCGCTGCCGGCGCCGAATTCGAGCAGTGTCCCGGTGCCGTTCAGATCGTCCCGCAACACCGGGGCCAGCCAGGTCGCCAGGGTCTCGCCGAACAGGGGCGACAGCTCCGGCGCGGTGACGAAATCGCCCCCCTCGCCCAGCTTGTGCGCCCCGTTCACGTAATAGCCAAGCCCCGGCGCATACAGCGCGGCCTGCATGTAATCGACGAACGGAAGGAACCCCTCGCCGGCGACGACACTCTGTTGCAGGGAGGCGTGCAGACGCCGGGCGATATCGGCGGCCACCGGATCGGCCGGGGCGTTTGTGCTAGGTTTCGGCGGCATCATGACGACGAATGGTACCAACCCGGGGGCAGGCGTGGCGCAGGTACAACCCGACAGCATGGACACGACTTCCGGGGAGGCACGGGTGGTGCTGGTCACCGGGGCCGCCCGGCGGGTCGGCGCAACCATCGCGCGCGGGCTGCACGCCGCCGGGTTGCGGGTACTGATCCACTACCGCGGCTCGCGCACGGATGCCGAAGACCTCGTCGCCGAACTGAACGCGGAGCGCCCGGACAGCGCCCGCGCCCTGCAGGCCGACCTCCTCGACCTGGAGACCATCGAACGCCTGGCGCGCGAGGCCGAGGCGGCCTGGGGCCGCCTGGATTTCCTGGTCAACAACGCCTCGACCTTCTACGCCACCGCCGTGGGCGAGATCACCCCACAGAGCTGGGACGACCTGATCGGCTCCAACCTGAAGGCCCCGACTTTCCTCACCCAGGCCTGCAATCCGGCGTTGCAGCGTCAGCAGGGCGCGGTCGTCAATATCGTCGACATCCATGCCCTGCGCCCGCTAAAGGGCTACCCGGTGTATTCGGCGGCCAAGGCGGGGCTGTGGGCGCTGACCCAGGCCTACGCCCGCGAGCTGGGGCCGGACGTGCGGGTCAACGGCGTCGCCCCCGGCGCGATCCTCGCCCCCGAGGAGGCCGAAAACACAGGCACCCACGAGGCAATGATTGAACGCACCGCACTCAAGCGCGAGGGCACCCCGGAGGACATCGCGCGTACCGTGCGCTTCCTGCTGCTGGACGCGCCCTACATCACCGGCCAGGTGGTCCCGGTGGACGGCGGCCGGTCGGCATCGCAGTAGCCGCGACCCCGTCCCGCCGCGCTACACTGGTCCCAACCGAGCATTTGCGCCAGGAGACTGCAGCATGATCGATTCCAAACGCTTCGACGACCTCGCCCGCCGCATCACCGAAAGCCTGCCGGAGTCGGTACGCCACATGCAGGAGGACGTGCAGCGCCAGGTCCGCTCGTCGCTGCAAAGCGGCTTCGAACGCATGGACTTGGTGACGCGCGAGGACTTCGACATCCAGGTGACCCTGCTGGAACGCACCCGCGAACGCCTGGCGGAGCTGGAGGCGCGCGTCGCCGCGCTGGAAGCCCGCCCGAGCGACGAGACCGCGCAGTAACCACCACCTGAATCCACCCGCCGGGCACGGATGCCGGGCGGCAGAACGGAGGGGCACGGATGCCCGTCACTATCGCCTACGCCCGCGCCATCGACGGCATTCACGCCCCGCTGGTCACCATCGAGACCCACCTGGCCAACGGGCTGCCCGCCTTCCAGATCGTCGGCCTGCCCGAGGCCGCGGTGCGCGAGAGCCGCGACCGCGTGCGCGCGGCGATCCAGACCAGCGGCTTCGAATTCCCTCGGCGCCGCATCACCGTCAACCTGGCCCCCGCCGACCTGCCCAAGGACGGCGGCCGCTTCGATCTCGGCATTGCGCTGGGCATCCTGGCCGCCAGCCAGCAGATCCCGGCCGCAGCGCTGGCGCACCACGAGTTCCTCGGCGAGCTGGGGCTGGACGGCACCTTGCGCCCGGTGGGTGGCACCCTGGCTGCCGGGCTTGCGGCAGCCGACGCCGAGCGGGCGCTGGTGGTGAACCCGGAGGATGGGGCGGAGGCGGCCCTCGCCAGCCGCGCCCGGGTCCTCACCGGCTCGCACCTGAGCGCCGTCTGCGCCGCGCTGGCGGGGCGCGAGGCCCTGGTGCCGGCACAACCGCCCGAGCCGTCCGCACCCGCGCACCCCGACCTCGCCGACGTGCGCGGCCAGCACCAGGCGCGCCGGGCTCTGGAGATCGCCGCCGCCGGCGGGCATCACCTGCTGATGGTCGGCCCACCCGGGAGCGGCAAATCCATGCTGGCCGCGCGCATCCCCGGCATCCTGCCGCCAATGGACGAGGCCGAAGCCCTGGAGACCGCGGCCATCCACAGCCTGCGCGGCAGTTCGCACCTGCGCCAGGACTGGCGCGCGCGTCCGTTTCGGTCCCCGCACCACACCGCCTCGGGCGTCGCGCTGGTCGGTGGCGGCAGTACACCACGCCCCGGCGAGATCTCACTCGCGCACCAGGGCGTATTGTTCCTCGACGAACTCACCGAATTCAGCCGCTCGGTGCTCGACGTACTGCGCGAACCGCTGGAGAGTGGCGTCATCCACATCTCGCGCGCGGCCCGCCAGGCCGAGTTTCCGGCCCGCTTCCAGCTGGTCGGTGCGATGAACCCCTGCCCACAGGGCTTCGATTGCGACCTCGCCGAACGCTGCGAATGCACCCCGGAGCAGCGGGCCCGCCACCGCAAGCGCCTTTCCGCACCGTTACTCGACCGGATTGACCTGGCCATCGAGGTCCCGCGCATCCCACCCGGGGACCTGGCCGGATCGGCCGACGCATCCGAAGACTCGGCCTCCGTGGCGAAACGCGTCGCGCGGGCCCGCAAGGTGCAGCGCGAGCGCCAGAACGGACTGAACAGCGCACTCGATGGCTCAGCCCTGGACCGGTACGCCGTCCTCGGCACGGCTGACCGGGAGCTGCTGGACAAGGCTGCGGAACGCTTCCGCCTCTCCGCGCGGGCCTACCACCGGATCCTGCGGGTGGCGCGCTCCATTGCCGATCTCAACGACGCCAAGGCGATCGCGACCCAGCACCTGACCGAGGCTCTGAGCTATCGCGCCCTGGACCACTGGCGCACGCAATAGGAGGCACCAAAAGAGAAACCCCGCCCAGGCGATACCTGGGCGGGGTTTTGTACTGCCGTTCCTACGGGGACGATCAGTCTTCGAAGGTCGCCACGTAGACGGCCAGGTCGGCGATGTCCTCGTCCGACAGGTTGGCCGCATTCGGCGTCATCAGCGCGGTCTGGTCGCCAACGGTCTCGCCGGCGCGGTAACGCACCAGCTTGTCGGCAATGTACTCGGCATCACGACCGGCCAGCTTCGGGAACACCGGGGTACCCTGACCCTGGGCACCGTGGCAGGCAACACAGGTGTTGTAACGCGACTGACCGCGCTCCGCATCACCATCTTCAACCGCGATGGCGGCAACCGCTTCGGCCTCTTCTTCGGCCGCCGCTTCGCCAGTCTCGGTAGTGGCGACCGGCTCTTCGCCCCCGGCAGCGTCTTCGGCGGCGGAATCGCCATTGCCGTTATCACTGCCTTCGTAGTCGTGATCGACCCCGGCCTCGTCCAGCATGTAGGCGACCACGTCGCGCACCTGCTCGTCGCTCAGGCTGGGATCGCCACCGCGCGCCGGCATGGCGCCGATGCCGTTGATCGAGTTGGCGAACAGGGTGTCCAGGCCCTTGTCGTTCAGGCGATTGCTCCACTCGTCGGTGTCGTCTTTGAGCGGGGCGCCGGAAACACCAGTGTCATGGCAGGCCGCGCAGACGTTCGAGTAGAGGTCGCCCGGGGTCAGGTCCGCGGCTTCCTCGGCGCTATCCACCTGGCCGGACACCACCTGACCGATCGGCGCGATGCGCTGGGCGACGCGCTCGTCACTCACGGTGTCGGGCTGGGACACCTGCATGCCGGCAAGCCAGCCGGCCAGGTGCGACACCAGGAAAAGGACCGTACCCAGCAAGGCCAGGGACGCAATAAACAGCAACACCTTGTTCCCGGTGTCCATCTTGATCGGTTGATTTCCCACTTCTCTCCCTCCGAGATCCCGGCCTTGAGCGGCCATGTGGTGTGCTATTCGAAAGCCCTCGCGCATCTAGCGCAAATCGGGCGCAGAGTATAGGGCATCATGCAAACCACGACCACAAACCGAGTGTGGCGGTCAAATATGGCTGGACGCGTCAAAGCTCGCGCCCGTATCATTGCAGATCTTGCGCCCGTAGCTCAGCTGGATAGAGTACTGCCCTCCGAAGGCAGCACTCATTGCGAACAGGGGCGCAGAGGCCAGCATTCACTTCTGGTACCATCCGAACATCACGCGCCCGTAGCTCAGCTGGATAGAGTACTGCCCTCCGAAGGCAGGGGTCGCAGGTTCGAATCCTGCCGGGCGCGCCATATTCCGCTTAATCAAGCACTTAAAGCCTGGTCGAGAGCGCGTCGATCGGTTCATGAGTGCTGCCTCCATCATCTAGCACTCATTCCAGCCCCCGATCTTGGGCTAGCACTCATGTGTGCTAGCCGCAAGCGCACTGGATTGCCGCTTTTTGGTCTGTGCCCAAATTGTGCCCACCCTGTGCCCGCGCCAAAAGAAGCGGAGCTCACAGCGAGCACAAAATGATTGCTGGCCACTGCGCCCACACCCGAGCACACAGCCTGGATTATGGCCCGGACAGGCCTCGCCGCCGCTCGCAGTGGGTACTTCCCGCCTCGACCAATTCGAGCATTTCTCCTGGGTCCTCAGCAGTGTCCTCAGCTTCCTGATTTCGCGCATCGCGGCCAGCTGCTCGTCCATTACACGCAGGCCCAAGCCCAGCAAGGCTTTATTAGCCCGACCCTTCATGAATGCGTCAAAGGAAGCCTCCTCGCAACGTCGCGTAACCGATCGTTTTCGAGACGGCTAGGCCGAACCCGGGGGAGCGACTCGATTGCTTCCGGTTCAGTGTCTCAAAACAATGTCTTGAAACCTTGTGTCGCAAAACCTGACATAGCAATGAGTTTCGAGAGACTGGCCTATGAAAGTCGGGTACGCGCGCGTTTCAACCCGGGACCAAGACCCATCGCTCCAGACCGATGCCCTGCGGCAGCTCGGGTGCGACCGGATCTACGAGGACCGCGCATCGGGTGCCCAGCGTGATCGCCCGCAGCTTCGGGAGGCCTTGGATTACATGCGGCAGGGCGACGTCCTGGTGGTCTGGCGACTGGACAGGCTTGCCCGATCCATGCGGCAGCTCATTACCACTGTCGAGGACCTGGAGGAGCGCGGGATCGAGTTCCAGTCCCTGACGGAATCGATCGACACCACGACACCCGGCGGCAAGCTCGTTTTCCACGTCTTTGGCGCAGTGGCCGAGTTCGAGCGCTCCATCATGCAGGAACGGACCCGTGCGGGCCTTGATGCAGCGCGCCAGCGTGGCCGCACCGGCGGTCGTCCTCCCGCGCTCAGCGAGGAGCAGGCGGGCGTTGCGCGGGCACTCATGCTCCACACCGATACATCGGTGCGCTCGATCGCAAAGCAGCTCGGCGTTTCACCCGCCACGCTCTATCGCCACTTTCCCGGCGGCCGTGCCGCACTCCGTGACCATGCCGCTGACTGACATTCGCTTGCCAAATGTCGCCCCAAACTGCAATCCGTACCGGTTTTACCGGATGCTCATCCAACGAGGGCTCCTCGGAGGATACGCCTTCTGCCGTGAATGGGGCCGCATCGGACCATCGGCGGGGACTGGTGCAGCACCCTGGACGACGCTGGCGAAAACGACGCGTGCAGCGGAATACATTCTTCAGCTATGTTGGTGCAGACTCGATGGCGGTTCCGGCTCCAGTGAGAGCCGCGCTCCTTCGCGGCATGGCGGCAACGCAGTCTTGGGGCAAAGCAAGATTATCGCCGATTAGGCCACATGTCGCGACTGCAGTTACGCATCGACCAGCCCCCGGGCCGACCGCAAAAATTAGAAGCCAAGCCGCTGCCTCGTGTTTTGTCACGACTTATTTCGAGAGAGAGATACATATGCACTCTTCGATCCATGGGGACTACTTGGGACGTAAGTTTTTCTTAAGAGAATACGTATACCGCAACAATACGCTCAATGAAGAACAAAGTGCTCTAATCCGGAAGTACGGCAAATGGTGTGAAGCGCTAGACAAAGGGTGCATAGCACCTGAAACACCCGGGCAAGCCTTTTTTTTATATTTACTTGACTTCACCCGAGACAGACCGAGACAAAAAAATCGCGCGGATCAGCTTGATTACGAGACATTAACGGAGGCGCAACGGGCGAGCATTGAGGCGGAATCGGGCCGGAAAGAGTTTATTGAGAGACTCGCGGCCGCTTGGAAGGCATATATCCATGTGTCTTGGCAAGAAGCGGAAGAAGTAGGCCAATTCGAGGCTGAAATGAAGGACCTCGAAGTAGACGCGATGGAAAATCTACGGATCTCGCAACCTCAAGAATGCGGGCGGATGGAAGATGACTGGAGTGCAGCGCTAGATGATTCTGATTCGCTATACTGGGAGGATTATTTAGGGGGACCAGATACTGACTAGGGCTTTCTGGCGGGTATGCCGTCTGGCCGCGAATGGCACCGCATCGGGCAGCCGGGAACCGTCCGCAAGGACCGGTGCAACACCATCGGTGAGGCAAAGGCGACACTCGAGCAAAGGGCCATCGCCAAAGTCCGCCGCGGCTACGCCGGCTGGACGGGCAACGCAGCAGCCGCAAAGGAAAAAGCCAGGGAAGGGAATGACATGGAGAATGGCAAGGGGGCTTATCCGAAAGGGTAAGGACAGAGCCGCACCATGGCGCCGGAACCACGATCCCAGTCCGCCACAGCCGCCCGCCGCCCGCAACGCAAAACCACCCCGGCCTTGCCACCAGTCCGTACGCTCCATAGTCTGGCTTGAGGCGCTGACAGACACGGCCAAGGCGCCCTTTGCTCATGTCACTCACTACCCACTGGCCCCACAAGGGGAGCACACTGGCCACCATGCGTAAGGGTGTGTTCCGAACGGCACGGGAGAATATGGACGCCGTGGATCGCGGCGAGGCCGCCTTCTGGAACAGCCTGCGGTATCCCGTCCACAAGGATCGTTTGGGGGCAATATTTCATCGGGGAAGGCCCCGGAATGATCGGCCTCACATGGACTGATGGCGTGACCCTCAATGCCAAACCCGAAGAATTCTTCGTCCTGCCCGCAACCGGAGCTCCAGGAACACAGAGCAAGACCCTGCATTCCCCACCTCCCGCCTTTTCCTGCTCGGGCCAAGACCACCTGCAAGGAACGCTGGCGCCACGTCCTAGCGGAGGGGAAGCGACTGACGACGAAATACCTCGCCACCCTGGAGACCGGGATCAGCCGGACGCATACGGACGAGATGCTCGCGCAGAACCTGCAGCTCGTGATTGCCGAACCAGTCCATGCGTCGTACCAAGAAGAACAGCGCACTCATCTGCTTCCGGTGAAAGGGTCTATCGAACGTGTGAAATCCGCGTAGTCGTGCGTAGAGCCTTAGCTGGAAGCCAGCCATACGAATGAGAGTTTTCCTAAGCGTACGAAACCAGGCCGAACGAAACCTTCTTCGAAAGACCTTGATTTTCATGTTTTCAGGGGCTTTTTTCCTTTGCACTGACGACCTCCGTGAGATTCGGATCTCAGCTTTATCCTGTCGTGAGTCCCGAACCTAAATCCCGATACCGTGAGAATTTTGTCTCTAGGGATAGAAATACAGTCATGGGCCTGCGTAGCGCCCACGTCAAAGTCATATTCGGTGGTAAAAACTAGAATTTGCTTTTCATTCCGGTAACCAGACATCACAGGTATGAGCCGTATGGAGCTGGAGGTAACACTTTCCTCGTCAGGATCTGGCAGGACTGTTGGAAGTCCAATGTAAAATTTGCCATTTTCCAAGGTTACAAGCGCGTAATTTAGTTCACGGTACCGTAAAGCCTCAAATATCTCCTTCATCTCGTCTTTATTTTTTCGAGGAATCTCGCCCTCGACGATCGCGTTATAAACTTCTCGTCTTTCTTCTGCGATGTAGTCATTGTACAAGATGTCAACGGCGCCCTGACGCATTATTAAGAAAAGCTGATGCTCGATGGGCGACTTTGTTGTATAAAGATTTTCGATGCAATTATCGGCATACCGTTTTGCGCCAACAGACCTCGAGATGGCCTTTGATAGTTTTGTATTGCCATAAAAAACAAAATTGATCAGCTTGGTTGCCACCCATGTAATGAAGATTGCGGTGATGGATATTGAGGCGATATCCAGAGCGGGATATGGATTCTTATCCGCGTCAAGGCGCAAAACGGGCGTGTTCTCTATTAGCCGAGAAACCCAAGTGAATATGTTCGTATCCGGCAGGACGCGCCACCCGGTCAACTCCCCGATATACAGTCCAACCGCAGGCAAGATACTCCCAAATGTTACGAAAATAACGGTTACAATCAGGGTGCCGTGCGCTGCCGCTCTAATATAAAGCGACCATCCGTGATATAAGCTGATCCGAATCCGTTCGGATGGCCAGCTGGTTATCATTAAATACCCGCATATTAGGATCGGGAAGAGCAGGAGTCCGATCAATCTCTACTATCCTTTGGGGTGGCGCTTAGGTGGAATAACAATATTTTTTCGTAGTCATTTTTTCTTTTCGTTTTCTTGCTGACTCAAGAAAAAATTTTTGATATTCCTTCTTTCTCTAACTGCAGTCGGCTTGCTATAACTGTAGGAAATCACAACGGTTGAATTTCCAATAATTTTGGTATTCTGGTTCCGTTTGGCCATTTCGGCCGCCTTCTGGGCCTTTTCTTTGATCGACTGTACGGTAATGTTCTTTCTTTCTTCTTTGGTAGGAGTCTGCACTCGTGATGCCTCCTTTAATGTGTTCGTTGCCATGCTTATTGATAGTTTAATTGTATTGGGAATCACATCTTCATTGATTTTGATTATCCTGCGCATTTTTGCGGTAAGGAGAACCCTGCTAGCTTCAGTTAGCACGCTCGATCGACGTTGAGTCAAGGAGTGGGGCGAAAGTTCGAGGCACGGAACCGGGCCGACCGGAAGCGCCCTACCAGTTGCATGGTCGAGTTCCTGAACGCTTGATGATAGGGGTCAACCGTCTCTATCTGGAAATTTAGACCGTTGCGGCGGCCGAAGGGAACGGGCGCCAGTCGGCCGAGACTTTTGGCCGGCGCCAATGGTCGACGGGAAGCTCGGGCAGGAAAGATCAGTGGATTGGGTAGAGCGCGAGATTACGTGAACAGCGCAAGTGGCGTGACAAAGGGGAAAAAGATCGAGGTTACGGTCAGGTTTTCTCGAAGACACGTTCGCCGAAGCGGGTCCATGATCTGTTCTTTATGATTACCGGTCCGCAACACCTTTCCTGATTAGCAACGAGAGTCAGCCAGGCTCACTGTGTGAGCCACCCCCGGGCGTACGCTGAGGCTACACAGCGAGCGGAGAGTGGCCTCATGGCGCAGAATCGGATCCAGTTTCAGCCGGGAAGTCGTTGCCAGCGTTCATCGCCCAGTACGGCACCGAGGCCCAGTGCGAGACGGCGCTGGAGCGGGCCCGATGGCCGGACGACTTTCGTTGCCCGCGCTGCGGGGGGCAAGCCCACTGCGTGCTGCACGGCAGCCCGCGCAAGATGTTTCAGTGCAACGCCTGTCGGCATCAGGCCTCGCTGATCGCCGGCACCGTGATGCAGGGCACCAGGCTGCCCCTGACCACCTGGTTTCTGGCCATCCACCTGCTCAGCCAGGCCAAGACCGGGCTCTCGGCGCTGGCACTGAAGCGGCAGCTACCGCACGGCTTGGGCACTGCAACACAAGCTGATGCAGGCGATGACCGAGCGGGAAGCGCGCTATGAGCTCAGCGGCACCGTGCAACTGGACGATGCCTACCTGGGCGGTGAGCGGACCGGCGGCAAGGCCGGGCGCGGGTCGGAGAACAAGGTTCCGTTCGTGGCGGCGGTGTCGCTCAACGACGCGGGGCATCCCCTGCGGGTCAAGCTGACCCCGGTCGCGGGCTTCAGCTTCCAAGCCGTTACCGAGTGGGCGCGGGCGAATCTGGCTCCGGGAAGCACGGTTCACTCCGATGGCCTGGCATGCTTCCGCGCGGTGACGCAGGCCGATTGCCGGCACCAGCCGACGGTCGTGGCCGGGCGCAAGCCCCGGGATCTGCCCGAATTCCAATGGATCAACACGGCGCTCGGCAACCTCAAAAACAGCCTGAGCGGGAGTTACCATGCGTTTGCGTTCGCCAAGTACGCGGTCCGTTACCTCGCGGCATTCGCCTACCGCTTCAACCGGCGCTTTAACTTGGCCACGTTGCCCGCGCGACTGCTGGTCGCCGCCGTGCACTGCCGGCCCGTGCCCGAGCGCTCCCTGCGACTGGCTGACTCTCGTTGCTAATCAGGACGCCTTTAGTACGACCTCGAGGCCGTGGCGCGGAACCTGGGCGGCGAATCACCGAACCGACCGCCCACGCCTACGAAGCTGCTTCACGAGAAGTTGATGACATCGCTTCGGCACCTATTGAGCAGCGAAGATCTGCCGCTGCACCGCAACGGGGCGCCAGGCCGGCGCACGGAGTCGGATCTGTGGCTCGTATCGAAGCGCGCGGCCGACGCACTGCGGGGGCAGCTTCGCGAGGAGGGGCATTCCGGGATTCCGTCGAGCAACGACCGGATCTTCGACACTCTCCAGGAACACGGGCTGCTGACAGCCAATGGGGAGCGGGCTATCTGGAAGGCACGAGTAGCCGGCGACGGTCGTGGTGAAGGACCGGTGCAGACTGTCCGCCACCTTAATGCACGGTACAGGTTGTCCCCAGCCAACGAACCGCAGGGTGTTCGACCGACTAGACAGGCGGGAAATGAACCGGGCATTATGTCCGGAACGACTCCCAGAGACCGGCCATGCACTCTTCCGATGCCGCTACAGACCTGCTCCGTTCCGCGCTTGATCTCACGACGCGCGCGGAGGTGGCGCGTGACTTGGGGGTTGACGAGCGTACCGTTCGTCGCTGGGAAAGGGGAGAGGTAAGCATGCCGGCCCATTGGGAGCCAGCGCTGAGCCAGGTCCTCAGGCAACGCGCGCCCCTGCGAGTGTCGGCCGGCGGACAGTTCACGTTCATCGATCTCTTTGCCGGTGTTGGGGGCATCCGCCAAGGATTCGAAGGGGCCGGCGGCCATTGTGTCTTCTCCAGTGAGTGGGACAAGTTTGCGCTACAGACCTACCGTGCCAATTTCGGGAACGAAGACGAGAAGATCCAGAGCGACATCCGGGAGATCACGGCGGCTTCCGACGACGCCGAGGAAAACAGCCGGTCCATCGAAGAACACATCCCGGATCACGACGTACTTCTCGCGGGCTTTCCCTGCCAGCCGTTTTCGCTCGCCGGTGTCTCGAAGAAGAACAGCCTCGGGCGCGATCATGGCTTCCTGTGCGAGGCCCAAGGGACACTGTTCTTCGACGTGGCGCGGATCATCGAGCTCAAGCGCCCCCGAGCCTTTCTCCTTGAGAACGTGAAGAACCTTCGCAGCCACGATGGTGGTCGTACTTATGAAGTGATCCGCAAAGTGCTGGACGAACTGGGCTACCAAGTTCACGACCGCGTTATCGATGGCAAGGGCTTCGTGCCACAGCACCGTGAGCGGATCTACATGGTGGGGTTCCGGAAGGACACGCCCTTCACCTGGAATCAGCTGGATTTCCCCTCCCCGGATGCCCGGACGCTCCGGGAGATTCTGCACCCGGAGGACGGATCCGAAGTTGCGGAACCGCCCTACACGGAAGGAGTCAAGGCGAAGGTCGGGGCCAAGTACACGCTCAGCGAGAAGCTGTGGCAATACCTGCAGGATTATCGCGCCAAGCATGAACGC
Source organism: Thioalkalivibrio sp. AKL12 (assembly GCF_000377925.1). Classification (NCBI taxonomy): domain Bacteria; kingdom Pseudomonadati; phylum Pseudomonadota; class Gammaproteobacteria; order Chromatiales; family Ectothiorhodospiraceae; genus Thioalkalivibrio; species Thioalkalivibrio sp. AKL12. The sequence goes on along the minus strand of NZ_KB898890.1, from coordinate 176,988 downwards.
GCCGGCAACGGCTTCGGGTACAGCAAGGTAGGTCCGAACGACACCGCGCGCACGCTTTCGGCGCGGTATCACAAGGATGGTTCCGAGATCCTTGTGGACCGTGGGCGCAATGCGCGCCCCCGCCGACTCACGCCGCGGGAATGCGCCCGCCTGATGGGGTTCGGGGACGATTTCCAGATTCCCGTCAGCGATACCCAGGCTTATCGGCAGTTCGGAAACTCCGTAGTGGTGCCCGTCATCCGTGAGATCGCGTCGGCCATGGTGCCGCATATCCTTGCGGACATCCGCTCCGAAGAGGAAAGCGAGCAGGCCGAACTACCCATGGAGTTCCGGGATACGGCGTGACCGACCGGCTCTCGGCTGAGGAACGCAGCCGGCTGATGAGCCGCGTGCGCGGGACCGACACCCAGCCGGAGCTTTGGCTGCGTCGTTGCCTGCATGCGAAGGGTTTCCGCTATAGGCTGCACGCGAAGGAGCTCCCAGGTCGTCCCGATCTGGTCCTTCCTCGATATTCGGCGGTCATATTCGTGCACGGCTGTTTCTGGCACGGCCACGACTGTCACCTCTTCCGGCTTCCGTCGACGCGCGTTGATTTCTGGCGGGAGAAGATCGATACGAACAGGGAAAGGGACCGAAGGAACCGGAGCAAGTTGCTCGACTTGGGGTGGCGTGTCCTCGATGTCTGGGAATGCGCGATGAGAGGCAAGGAGCGGCTTGACCCCAAGGAACTTCTGGATCAAGTCGAAGACTGGATCAAAGGCCCGGAGGTCACTCTCACGGTCAGGGGGGACCGGTCTGAAGCGAGACATCGACGGCAGGTCGACACACCAAGGGGAACCGTATGATCGATTCGATCCGGGAAGTATTCGAAGGCGCCGCGGCGAAATGGTTAAGCGCGGTCGATGCCGAACCGAAGCGATCAAACCAGCACGAGATCGGTGGGCTTCCCAGCGTCGGATTCAAGCGGTATCTGGGGGAACCCTCTAAGGGCACAGTGCGGCCGTTTCCCGCCACCATGGCTTACATAGGGGAGGACGAGGACGAGGAACCGGAGGTCGTACGGGACACCGTCAGCTGGTATGACTCCCGGTCGAACAAGGAGCACCGCTCTCCGGAGTACCGGCTGTATTACCGTACGAATCCCGTTACGGAGCGGATCGGCGAAGGTGATCTCATGGTGATCGCCAAGGCGCATGACGACTCCCTGGCGATCATCTTCGCCGCCCCGGATTCCGCGGCCGCCGCCCAACTCCAGCACATTTTCGGGTTTGGCGACCTCGCCGATCGGTTCGAGGCGGCAACCATGCCCGGTGCGACCCTGACACTCCCCCTGAAGCTACTCCTTGAGGAGCTGGGGATCGTCATGATCCAACCGGAAGACGCGGTAAACGACCTTGATGTCGTGCTGCGGCGGTTTCCCGATCGGTTTCCTTCGACCTCGGATTTCTCGTGCCTCGCCCGCGAACTGCATCCAGCAGACCCGCTTGCCGATCCGGACCTCAGTCTTCTCGGCTGGATGGAGCGGGAGGAAGCGCTCTTCCGGGCCTACGAGCGAAACATAGTGGCCGAACGCCTCAGGGAAGGCTTCAGAGAAGACGTGGAGGAGTTCATTCGCTTCTCGCTGAGCGTGCACAACCGGAGGAAGTCCCGGGTCGGCCACGCATTCGAAAACCATCTCGAAGCTGTATTCCAAGCCCACGGTCTCCGATTTGAGAAGGGCAGTCCCAAGCGGGTGACCGAGAACAAATCCAAACCGGATTTTCTCTTTCCGGGATTCCCCGAATACCACGACCTTACATTTCCGACCTCCCGACTTTTCCTGCTCGGGGCGAAGACCACCTGCAAGGAACGCTGGCGTCAGGTCCTGGCGGAGGGAAAGCGACTGAGGACGAAGTACCTCGCCACCCTAGAACCGGGGATCAGCAAGACGCATACGGACGAGATGCTCGCGCAGAACCTACAACTCGTAATCCCGGAGCCGGTCCATTCGTCGTACACGGAGGCCCAGCAGGAACAGATCATTGCGGTGCGGGGTTTTATTGATCGCGTCAAGGCTGCCTAAGGCGGATCACCATAATCAGGGTGCCCCTGACTGTTACCCTTTCGGAGCAACGAGGCCCGACCTACAGGCAAGGAGACGACGTGGCAGAAGGGATACTGAACCAACGACAGGCGAAGCGCGCCAAAGCGAATTTCCGCCACGAGCTTCATTCGGGTGGCACACACGAAGAAGCCCGCACCAAGGTCAGGGAAGAGCTCGAAGACATGCTTGGCCTGGAGGAAGAGGAGGCCCGGGCCGTGACGGAACGCATCGAGGAAGAAATCCTTCAGGAACTTGGGCGCATCAGCAACCTCGATGTGCCCGCAATCGACGCTCGAGCACAGAAACGCTGGTACAGCGGCCCGAGTCCCGATGACACCTTCTGGCCTGCCCTAGAATCCCACCTCCTCCACACGAAAGGATGGACTCCAGAATCCGTACACTCCATTGGCGAGCTGTCCACTTCCGTGGTCGCGAGGCTTGCGCCCCCGCGCTCCAGGAATGCCTTCTCCGCTCGGGGGCTGGTCGTCGGCTACGTCCAGTCCGGCAAGACCGCCAACATGACGGCAGTGATCGCCAAGGCGATGGACACGGGCTACCGGATGATCATCATCCTCGCCGGGCTGACCGATGCACTGCGTTCGCAGACGCAGAAGCGAATGGAAGCCGATCTGGTCAACAGCCACCCCGAACTGTGGGAGCGCCTCACCACCCGGGAGGACGACTTCGACGCCGGTACGCGCCAGGGCCTGATGAGGCCGGATCGCGGGGGAGTCCTAGCGGTGGTCAAGAAGAACACCCATGTACTTGCGCGGCTGAGGGACTTCCTCGAGCAGACGTCCCGAAACACGCGCATGCAGCTCCCCGCGCTGGTCATCGACGACGAAACCGATCAGGCCAGCCCGGATGTCAGCAAGCAGAACACAGAAGAGGACCCGAGCACGATCAACCTTCGGATCCGGGAGATTCTGGCACGCCTGCCCAAGGTGTCTTATGTGGGGTACACGGCGACGCCTTTCGCAAACGTGCTGATCAATCCTGCGGCCGACGGGAATGGTGAATACGACCGGGATCTGTATCCGCGGGATTTCATCGTATCCCTACCCGCTCCTACTGAATACTTTGGGGCCGAGACCCTTTTCGGCCGCGATATGCTCTCGGCCGACGACACCGGTGCGAACAGCGAAGGGCTCGACGTGGTCCGCGCCATCACGGAAGACGAGGTCGAACGGCTGAAGGCCATTGGTAACGGCGAAGCCGGACCGGAGATCAGCCTCCCAGCCTCGCTCGATGACGCCATCCTCTGGTTCATTCTGGCTTCTGCCGTACGCCGCAGTCGGGAGGCCGCCCATACGACGATGCTGCTCCACACGAGCCGGCTGACCGAGGCTCACTCCTCGTTCGAGTACGCCGTGAAAACTCGCCTTCAGGAGCTTCGCAAGCTCGGCACGGGGGAGCGGCGGGCCTGGCTCCGAAAGGTCTGGCAACACGAATCGGCGGCCCTGCCCCCGGAGAAGTTCGGCCATACCTGCCCGGATGAAGAAACCGTGATCAGGGAGGCGGAACACCTCATGGACGAGGACGAGGTCGTGGTCTTCCAAGACAACTACATGAGCGGGGAGCGGCCGGCCCTGGACGACGATGATGATCCCGTTCACGCGATCATCATCGGCGGTGACCGGCTTGCGCGGGGCGTTACACTGCCGGGGCTGATCGTCAGCTACTTCGGGCGGAATGCCCGCCAATACGACACCCTGATGCAAATGGGACGCTGGTTCGGCTATCGCCACGGTTATGAAGACCTGCCACGCATCTGGATGACCTCCGCCACCCGATCCAATTTCCGGGAGCTCGCAACCATCGAGGCGGAACTGCGCGAGGATATAGCCGCCTACGGTGACGGTGAGATCCAGCCCCTCGACTGGGGCGTGAGAATTCGGAAGGTCCCGGGACTGCTGGTTACCGCAGGGCCCAAAATGAAGTGTGCAACACAAACCGCCCTGTCGTATTCCGGCGAACACCTCCAGACCATCCGGTTCCTGCACCGGGACGCTGAGTGGCTCTCGCGGAACTGGGAGGCCGGAGCCCGCCTCCTGAAACGAGCCCTGGAGGACCCCAGCACCTCGGATGACGACAAGGCACAGGGCCGGGTCGTACACAACGTCCCGGTGGATGCGATTGTGGAATTCCTCTCGCAATACCAGACCACACACCAGGTTCGGACCAACACAAAGGCCCTTGCGGATTACATTGAGAAGTTCGACGACCAGGAGCTCGCGCGCTGGAATGTCGCGGTCGTCATGCCCTCATCCGGGGAAGTCGCCGACAAGCCCCTCGGCCCCCTAATCGCACCACGCATGCTCAACCGTGCCGCCCTGCCGGACGCCCCGGAAGACTGCACCGACATCAAGGCACTGATGTCCCGCAGGGACATCCTGGTGGACGTTGATCAACCGCCGGCCGGGGTAGAGAACAACTGGCGAGCGTTCAAGCAGTACCGTGCCGGCAAGCAGGGCGGCCAAGGCTTCCCGCTGCTGCTGCTTTATCCGATCAACCGTGACTCCCGCCCGACGCGCGATTCGAACCGGCAGCCTCTGAGCGCGGTGGATCACGTGCTTGGCATGGGGCTGGTTTTCCCCGAGGCTCCTGGAGGGTTCACGGGTCACTACATCACCGTGGACCCCGCAAAACTGAACGGCGGCCCGGAGGCGGAAGACGATGACGAATGAGGAGAGCGGGCAGCTCCCGGCCCGGGAGCTCCTCTGGATCTGGGAGCGTCTGGCACGCCGGGTGAGGGAAGATGACAGGCCGGTCTTCGAACCTGCCGACGGGCTCGACAGCGATGCGCTGCTGCTGGGGCTGGGTGAAGCGGGTTCCCCCCGCGCACTGATCCCGGTCGAACCGGACTACCAGCGCGCTTCCGATCTCTCCGCCAGGAACGTAGTGGTGGATCTGGCCACTGTTTCGCACCGGGGCCGCAAGATGCGGGTGCTGCGGCTGACGTGTACGGAATCAAGGCTCCACCCGGTGTTTGCGGAGCTCGTGTCGGACATCCACCGACGCCTGCTTCAGGGGCGTTCGGGAGCAGCAGCCGTTCGCAATGCTGTGGGTGATTTCAGGAAACTGCTGGAAGCGGGGCCGACAGGGGAAGTCACGCGGGAAGAAGCCGCCGGCCTGGCTGGAGAACTGATGGTCCTCACGGACCTGATGCACATTACGCCGGACGCATGGAATTCTTGGGAGGGACCGCACGGTGGAGAACATGATTTCCACCGGGGTCAGCGGTCCCTTGAGGTCAAGACCTCGACCCGTCGGGAACCCTCCTCCGTGGAAATCCACGGAATTCGACAGCTCGAGGCACCTGCAGGCGGCCTGCATCTGGTTCACCAGATACTCATACCCGACCCGCAGGGAGAAATTTCGGTTCCCGACCTCGTGGAAGGCCTGCAGGCTCTTGCCCCGCCGGCGGCCAGCCTGTTCGAACGACTGGTTGCCACCGGATATTCGGAGACCGTCCGAAATTCTTGGGAAGTCCATCGTTTCAATCCTGGTGAACGCCGAGTTTTCACTGTTGGCGCGGATTTTCCCCGCATTACCCCCGACCGGCTCAAAACCGGGGAAACGGACCCCGGAATCGATGCCGTGCAGTTTTCCCTACGGCTGGACGCGCTGGACCACTGGGAGGTTGCCAGTGACGAACGGGTGCGGATTCTGGAGGAATTCCTGCATGAAGGATGAGCCGAAAGTCAGCCGATCCAGCCAGCCCTACAGTGATTTCGGTGACCTGTCCGGCACCGGCGCAAGGCGCCTGCTCGGCACCCCGGCCACCGAACCGCTGGAAACGGCAATTCGGGAAAGTGGCCAGAACAGCTGGGATGCCCGCCTGCCCGGAGAGGTCCCGGAATATCTGGTGCGACTAAGGACCCTCACGGAGGGCGAAACCCGCTACCTCAGGGAGGTCGTATTCGAAGACCTGTCACCCGATCCCAAAGCCCCCCTTGAAAAGCTGTTCCGCAATCCCCTCATCCGAGTAGCCGAAATCTGTGATTTCCGGACGCACGGGCTGACCGGAACCGCCAGGCCGTCGGAACTCACGGCGTCCCGGGACTCGCGCTTTGTTCGATTCCTACGGAATATCGGAAGCCCTCGCCGCGATGGAAGTGAATCAGGCGGAACCTACGGTTACGGAAAATCCTCGTTGTTTGCCCTGAGTTCCTGTCAGACCGTGGTTGTCGACAGTCTTACCAGCGATGAAGACGGCCCGAGCGAGCGGCGCTTCATGGCCAGCCGCATGGGCGAGGAATTCCACGACCCCGAAACCGGGCGCGGCTTCACTGGCCGCCACTGGTGGGGTGCTGAAAGTGAAGACGGCTCGGTGGTCGATCCCGTCCGCGGCGAGGACGCCCGTCGGCTGGCTGAGTCTCTGGGGCTACCCGAACGTGATGAGCAGAACAAGACCGGAACCTCGGTGCTGATCCTGGATCCAGTGGTGGGCATCGAACCGGACGATCACCCGACTCTCGCCTCTTACATCCATCGAGCCCTACTATGGCTCTTCTGGCCAAAGATGGTACCGAAGGAAGGATCGGACCGACCCCCCATGCGTTTCCGGGTCGAGCTGGGCAGCCATGAGTTCCCGGTTCCCAACGTGGAGCAGAACCCCCCTTTTCATCTCTTCGCCCAGGCACTGCAGAAGGCTCGTTCGGGATCATCCGAGCGAGCCGAACCGATTGTCTGGGGCAAGTCGCGCAAGCTGCTCGGCCACATGGGACACGAAATCGGTTACATCGAGGACAGGCCGGTCCATCTCCAAGGGAAAGACGGTCTCGGCATGCCCCACGTTTCACACCATGTAGCCCTCCTTAGACCTGCTGAACTGGTGGTCAAGTATCTCGAGGGCCCCATTCACCCGAAAGAAAGTCTCGAGTGGGCTGGCGTCTTCATTTCCAGTCGCGAGCAGGACGTGGAAGAAGCCTTTGCCGCCGCCGAGCCACCCACACACGACGACTGGAACGTTCAGTCGCTGCCCAAGAAGTCACGTGCACGATCCTTCGTAAGGGTGGCCTTATCGCGGATCGGGGATAAGACAAAAGAGTTCGTCCCGGACCCGCGCGCTCCGACCGGTGAAGGTTCAGAAGGGCTGGCCGGGATCGCGGACCGTCTGGGAAGCAGTCTGCTTTCCGGTGACGGCGACCGGGCCGTCCGCCGAAACAAACCGGGAAAGTCGGGCGGCGGAACCAGAGCGCCCGTACGCCTGACCGGAGTTAGTCCGGGCCAGCTCGAGTCAGAAGGCCACCGCACGATCGCCACATTCCACTTCACGGTAGTCGGCTCGGCCGGAACACCGGTGGAAATCACGGCCCGGCCCACCATCGCCGCAGACGGAAGTGAAAGCATTGACGTCAGCCCCGACGGAGACAGGCCGCAGCTGCGGGAATGGAAGCTGGACGGCGAGGACGTTGGCACCACTGACACCGTCCTCACTGACATGAAGTCCGGCAGGATGGAAGGTTCAGTTCGCGTGACGGTGCCAGCGGGCGTCGCCGTGAAGCCACGGATCAGCGTGCGGGAGGCAAGCACCGATGCATGAAGCCATAGCCTTCCCGTTCCTTCGGCCAAGTTCCGAGGCAATCAGCGCAGGTGCGTGGTACCGCGAATCGGACGAAGGGTTTCCGGAGCCGCTTCCGGAGATCCTGCCGCACTGGGACTACTCCGTGGACATCCAAATCCGCAGGAACATGAAAATCGACCTGACCGGCCTCTGCCAGCAGACGCAGCTGGAGCCGGACAGCACATTTCTGTTGAACGTCTTCCTGCAGACCGGGGACATGCCTATCAGAAGAAAGCTCTTCTCGCGGCTCCTCGACGCGGGAAACCCAGATGACGGCGAGATCACCATCGGCCCGGTAGAGGTCAAGGGCAATTCTCTTCAGGGACGTGTCGAGCTCTTTACCAGCCTTGCCTTCAACCAGGGCCGCCGTCTGTCCCAGCTGTCCCCTCTGGCACCCGGAAGCCGAATGTGGGACGAGCGGTTCGTTACCCAGATCGAAGGCGGCGGATCAAGGATGCCGATGGAGTCGAAAGACTTCTCCAACCTCTCGCGGCACCTGGCTCATGCACCCTGGTACATCCATCTCAGCGTAAACCGCGCGGAGGAACGTTTCGAATCGGTGTTCCGCGTCATCCTGAACACGGCCCGGCCCGACGTTCACGAGCCGCTGATCCGGGGAGACCAGCCACTAACCTCGATCTTCAGGGCCGAGATCGTGCGGCACGTGCTGATGCGCGTTCTACTCTCGGAAGAACTGGACCTTGATACGGGAAGCCTCCCTGACGGGAGCCTTGGTGCCGTCGCGATGTCCTGGGCGGCGACTGCCTTCCCGGAAGAAGACATTGACCAGGTCCGACAAAAGGCAATGGACGATCCGGCCCGCTTTGAATCCATGATCAGCTCCGTTTTCGGCAACCCTGATGACGATTGAACTGTTTCCGCGCCTCGACACCTTCTCCGCCCGCGAGCTCTGGGAGGAATATCATTCCGCCCCCAATTGCACGCTGGAATGGGGCCTGCACCACCCTGCCGTAACCTACACGCAGACCGGCGGCTCAAAAGTCATCGAAAGTCGCCTTCGAGGAATTCGCGCCCGACTTGTAGAAATCGCTCGCGAGTGTCGGTTCCCGGAGAGAGCCTCGCGGGAAGCAACGCGCCGCTTTGACTTCCTCGCTGCCCGGTTCCTGAGCGGGGAAGCACAGATCCCGGTGTGCGAGGCAATGCGCCAGGACATGTGGGCTTACTTCTCGCTGATTCTCGCACCCGACATTAGCGACTGGCGATTCGAAGGCCGGCCGCGAGAGCGCTGGACGGCTGGTATCCGGAACACGTTCGGGATTCTTTGGCGCCGCGGATACCTGATCGGAGTTGACCACAAAGACGGACTGGGGAGCGGATGGGAAACGCTGGAGGCCCTGACCCAGGATGCACTGGTTCAGATCGTGGAAAGAACATCGCTTACAGCTGACCCGCGGACCGCGCGGGTCATTGCCGAAAGCTGGGCCCGAACCAGCGAATTGCGAACAAGGCAGGCTCCGATGGAAGCGGTGATGCGCTCCGCAATCCGGAATTTGCGGGCCTACCGAGTCACCCAAGAGCTCGACGCCCTCTCCGAAAACACCCTAAGGGAGCGCGTTTTCGCGGCATTTCAATCGGCGGTGGACGAAAACACCATTGACCCTAGCCGGCCGCGCTGAATAACTTCCTCTTCAATTCCGTGGCTTTCTCGAGCCACCCGTTGATGACCGTTCGGAGCCCCCGGCCTTGGACAAAAGCCATTAACGATTAGACCAGGTGAGCCGTATGCGCCACCTGATTTTAGTTTTTAATTGGACTATAGTTTTCTGCTGAAGGCTCGAACCTGGTTTCGATGAAATTGACCGCCCAATTCGCATACCAATCGAACGCACTCACGCAGAGATCCCGACCTGTTTCAGCTGCTTCTTTTGAAAATTCAATGAAGTCGCCCTGAGATTTAACCATTTCCTCAATAGTCGATTCAACAAATCCATGGGTCGCTTTATTTCTCTCAGACCTCCAGCCATCAATCTTCTCCAGCAAACGCCAATCCCCTCCATTCTTATTTTTTGATAGATCGATTAACTTTTTGAAATTAGGGTTTGACAATCGCTCCCCATTGGACTCCAAAAAATTATATAGGTAGTTGCTAATTACACATTCAGATAGCGTAATAGCCTCAAGGTAGAACCCAGACGCTATTGCCTTGTCTATGCGCTCCATTGCGCGATTTTGGGCACTAGCCCGTATTTTAATTAAATTCACAGCCTGATCGAAGTCAATACCCGATTTTTTCGCTTTATGGAGTGCCTCAAATGAGGAACAACCAGACTTGGGCGCAGCCTGCCTGTCAAGCTCCTTCAGGAAGTTGAAAAAGAAATCATGAAAGCCGTTTATAAATGTGTGGACAAACAACCAATCAGGCCTTACCCAGTCGAAATACGGGCCAGTCGAATCAGACTCAGGGATATTCACAAGCGTATGCCCAATGTCATAAACCCAACGATGCATAACATGGATCAACCCTGCGACATGGATACATGTTCGGTAACCTTCTGGATACATATGCGAGTGCTCTGGCCTCCACTCAATGATATTTTGCGTTTGCACCCACAACCCCATATCGCCAGATTCAGCGTGATCAGATAGAAGCTGTATAAGAAGATCATACATATCCCTAGGCTGAGGCGATAGATATAATATGTTATCACAGGCAAAACAGGTGGACAGATTCACACAAAATGCTTCGAGATCCATTCTCCCATTTTCAAGTATATACTCATAACTTTTTATGAATTCATAAAAGCCTTCCTGCTCTTTAAGAATCTCTTTATTCATCTTGCCCCCCCCCTAAAGTGTGCTGGTCTTTTGCGAGAAAAATTGACGCCACCCATCAACCGCTCAAGGCATGATCGTCGACTAAACGGCGTTGTTCTAGCCGTAGCTCTTTGCCATCGAATCGCGCTTAGAAAGGGTTTCGGCCCGCCCCCCGTCACGCAATCGCTTCGATCAGCTCCGGGTCGTCCTCGACCGGGCGGTTCACGCGAGTCGACACCGGGTGATCGACAAGCGCGTCGGGGTTCAGGCGAGCGGTTTTCTGCCGGATGCTCTCCCGCTCACTCAACTCGGGATCGAGCCAGTCCCACCGGCACTCCGCGTCCAGCACCAACGGTTTGCGGTCATGGATATGCGCAAGACGATCCGAAGCGGGTTCGGTGATGATCGCGCAGCAGGCCCCACCGTCGGTCGTGGGCTCCCAGAAACCCGCCATCATCAGGATGTCCTGCGGCGAATTCTCGGCGAGCGTGATGTAGTACGGCTGCTTGCCCTGCTCGGTCTTGCGCCATTCGTACCAGCCATCGGCCAGCACGATGCAACGCCGGTGGGCGAATGCGGACCGAAAGTACGGACTGGTGGCGACCTTCTCGGCCCGGGCGTTGATGGGGCGCGGGCCGTCCTCGACTCGCTTCGGTCGAAAGCCCCAGAGCATCGACTGGAAGGCTGCGGGCGCATCCTCGCCAGCCTTAAACGCTTCGAGGTCAGTACCGGGCGCAACGTTGTACCGCGGTGCGTCGAACCCCGCGTCGACCGGCACCTGGAAGTACCGCAGGGCCAGCTCGCTGGTCGCACTGTAACGCGTCATTCGCCCGCACATAGAACCATCCCGCGGAAGCCCCGCCAGTTGCGCCTCGTAGGCACGAGGTTATCGGATCCATATGTGAAAAACAGGGCGCGGCCATTCAGGGATTCCAACGGAATTCGGTGTCGATCCCGAGCACCATACGCTCGGCCCCCTACAAGACCTCCCAATGCTTCGCTTATTTCGCCGTCGAGAACCTGCTTCACGGCCGCCAACGGGGACGCCCCGCGAAGGCCTAGTTCCTGTCCAGACAGCCGAGTAATTGCTGCAGGCACCACACCGTCAGGCGCTGCTACGCCAGATCGCCAGCCTGTTGGCCTTGCCGGCGGACTGCTCCAGTCGGTATGTAATCACTGCGTTGCAGCGATACGCCGCGTTCGTCCAGGAGGTGCCAGCGTCCGAGGTGCACCACCACTCCGGTCGTGGCGGCATGCTGGACCATGGCCTTGAGGTCGTGCTCAAGGCCCTGCAGATCCGGAGAGGGTACGTCCTTCCACCCGGGGCCGAACCGGAACGGCTTTCCCATGAAGCGGACGCGTGGTCCTACGGCGTATTCGCCGCCGCCCTGCTTCACGACGTGGGCAAACCGGTCGTGGACCAGGAAATCGCCCTGTACGACGCCTCCGGGCGCCGCCTGGGGCCGTGGGAGCCTTCGCTCGGCCCGATGACGGAGCGACCGGATGCGAACTTGTATTCCGTGCGGTATCGCCATGGGCGCGTCCACAAGCTGCATGAGCCGATCTCCAGCCTGGTGGCGCATTGGATCCTGCCGCCAGAGGGTGTGGCTTGGATCAGTCGACACCAGGAACTGCTGCAGGCGTGGATCCGCACGATCCACGGCCAGATGGAGGAAGCAGGGGCACTGGGACAGATCATCCTGCAGGCCGACCGGGAGTCGGTGGCGCGGAACCTGGGCGGCGAATCACCGGACCGACTTCCGACGCCCACGAAGCCGCTCCACGAGAAGCTGATGACATCGCTTCGGCACCTGTTAAGCAGCGAAGATCTGCCGCTGAACCGCAATGGCGCGGCAGGCTGGCGCACGGAGTCGGATCTGTGGCTCGTGTCGAAGCGCGCAGCCGACGCACTGCGGGCACAGCTTCGCGAGGAGGGGCATTCCGGCATTCCTTCAAACAACGACCGGATCTTCGACACACTGCAGGAGCATGGAGTGCTGACCGCTAACGGGGACCGCGCCATCTGGAGGGCCCGGGTTGCCGGTGACGGCTCGTCGCACGAGCTGACTCTCATCCGCCTGCCGGTGGCCCGCATTTGGTCCGATCCTGGTGCGATGCCGATGGTGTTCGAGGGTTCCGTGAGTCCGCCTGGTGAGGGGGCGGCCGAGGGGACAACGGAGTCTGCCGACGGATCGCCAAGCCGCTCTTCACCTGAAGAGGCGGCCGCCCCCGCGGCAGAGCTGCCTACGGCGAGGGCCATCGCGTCGAAGCCCGAACCGGGCGAGACTGTCGTCCATGCAAAGGACGAGCCGCACGGCTGGAAATAGCGGAATGCGGGTGTAAGCTACCCTGACGCGCCGAAGGAGAAACGAGCATGCCTTCAACAATGCCCAGGCGCCCCCCGAACGAGCGGCGCGCCCTCGCACGAATGGTGACCACTCTGTTCGAACACTGGGCGCTCGATGACGATGAATCGCTCGCCATGCTGGGGCTAACCAGAGCCGGTCGCTCCTGTCTAACGCGCTATCGCAAGGGCGAACCTCTATCCGCTCACCGTGACATGCTGGATCGGGTCGGGCATCTGCTGGCGATACACAAGACCCTGCGTCAGATGTTCCCGCACGAACGCGATCAGGCATACCGATGGATCCGCACCCGCAACCGCGCGTTCGATCAGCGCACGCCGGCCGAGATGATCACCGAGCACGGCTTCGCGGGTCTGCTGATGGTTCGGACGTATCTGGATCGGGCAGCCACCCACTGACGCCAATTTCTAGCAAGGACACCATGGTGGCCGTTCACCAAACCAACGAAGTCCGACTGAACGGTGCGGTCCACCCTGTGCGGAACGGCGGTCGAGTCACCAGACTCTGACGAGGGCAGGAAGACGATCCTCACCATCCTTGCGCGCATCGAACATGGCGTGTCTTTAGCTGACCGATGCCCAATGACCCGAGAGGCCCCGTGGAGCAGCGGAACGGCCTCAAGGGAACCGATTCCAGGTTCCGGCTTGACCGGGTAGCACGCGCTTCCCCCCAAAAGGTACGCAAAGGCCTCTTTCGTTATGGATCCTCTACCGGCGCAGGGCCTTTTCGGACTTCGCCCCGAGCCCATGCCATTCCGCCAACCGCTGGTTCATTTTTAAACGCAATCGTTGCTGCATCACTGCGGAGAACAATTCGTCGAGGTCCCACGGGTCATCCAATGGCAATGCGGCGCGGGCCTGAAGGACGAAGGGCCCCTCCAGATCAGTTCCCAGATAGGCGCCCTGCCACCAGTGAAGGATTCTCGGCTTGGCGGTCTCCATGAGGGAAGCACTTGGGAGCCTCTCGCCCTTGTTCGCGTTGGCGCGTCGCGTGGCGGGCAGGAGATTCCAGTAGTCGTTGTTTCGCCAGCGCGCCCATGGGAAACAATGATCAATGTCGTAGTCCCGCTGGAGGGTGGTATCGGTCCAGACGCACTGGACTGTGGAACCCTCACCCCGAAGGCCATCGACCCGGGTCCGGACCTGATGGGTCTGGCGTTGCCCCTCTTCCCATTCCAGCGCGCCCGCCAGCGTGGCCAATGAAGCACCAGGGTTGTACTGCTGGAGCAGTGCGATCCACTCATTCACGATCGCCGGCTCCAGCCAGCATGCGTAGCGACTGCAGCAATCCCAAATAGCTGCGGGAATCCGAAAGGTCCCAAACCGCGCCAGTTCTTCAGGCGTGAGCACCTGAAGATCGGCTTTTCGGGCACTACGCCCCGGCGTCACATCAAAGATCGGGACGTCCGTTCCAGGGTATTTGGTATAGCGCACGGGCATCCGCCGGATCGTGCCGCAGGCATCCAGCAGAGCTTGCCGGACGGTCTCCGCCTGATCCGGACTCAGTGAGAGCCCGATTCGAAGATCGAACGGCGACAGGCCTTTTAGCAACTGGAATGCCTGCTTGGCAAAGCCCGGACTCTGCGATTGCGGGAGCTGCCTCAGCTGCTCCCTGAGCAGCAACGGCATGTAGAGCTTGATCCAGTACAACCCAAGTGCGCCAAACGGAACCTCAACGCCATCGTCATCCCGCTTCAGCACCATACCCGGGGCATCTTCCGCCAGCCGTATCACTGATCGCAGGAGAGCGAGCTTGTACGTCGAGGACTTGTCGTCGTTCACCACGATGTGGCGAAGAAGTGGCAGAACGCCCGTGCCATCGTCCGCGAGCCGGAATACAACGGTTTCCCAAGAAACGCCCTGGCGTCCCTGACAGTCGGGGGAACTGTCGCAGGCGATGGAAACCAACGCCCGTTGCCGAGCGAATCGCTCCAGCTCGTCCCGAGACACCGAGTGGAACACCCTTTCATCGGAACTCGGGCCGTGTCGCAAGGTGATCACCAGCAATCCCCCGGGGGCCAGCAGGGTCGATAACACCCGGAACGCGCGCTCGCGCTGTCCGTCCGGCAGGTGCATCCAAACCGCCGACACCAGAATCAAATCAAACTGGTAGCTCAACAGCCGCACGCGGTGCAGCTCGGGAAGCTGGTCCTCGACCCACTGCACCGACAGACCTCGAGCCTGCGTAAAGGACTCGCCTTTGTCCCTGAGGCCAACGGACGGCTCAACCGCCAGCACTTCCCAGCCACGATTGGCGAGCGCAGCGGCGTCTCGTCCGCTTCCCGCCCCGATATCCAGGGCAAAACCTGGGCTGTCCGGCAGGAGGCCACACCAGGCGGCGTGCACCTCCTCGAACGCCAGTGCCTGGTATTCGGCGAAGAATCCGTCGGCGTGGTCGGAGTAGAAATCGGTCATCGGGTGCCCCAACGAGACGCGGAGGGATGAAGAGTTGATGCTCCCGTCATGTCGCGCCACCAAAGGGCTGATTGTCCGCCTCGTCGACCCCGTTCAGGAGCTCCTCTCGCACAACCCGCATGGACTCTGGGGCATCGATACCGATCCGCACACGTCCCGCCCTGCATTGGAGGATCCGGATCTCGATGTGCCCGTCGATAACGGCCGTTTGTTCGTCCGGTTGATGGACCTCTCGGTTGACCGCGCTCACCGCGAGCCGGGCTCCCCACCCGTCCATGATCACTACGACGAAGAGGTCCTCCCCAATCCAGAAGCCCTCGCCGTCGTACCGGCTGATCACCAACATCACTCGTTCCTCCATGAACGGTACCGCAGAAAACACTGCGCGGCTGATCGAAACCGTCTTGCTTCCAGGGAGCCGGGATCGCACCCACAGCGAAGCCCAGATCCCCTGGCGCTCTCATCGCCAAGCGCGAGTAAGCCCCCCCCCGCCAAGCAATGCCGGCTCGGAAGATCCGGGTCGCGCCTGCGCTCAGCTCGCATCCGAAGACGCACGACGATATTCGAAGAGGTCACCGACCTGGCAACCGAAGTACGCACAGAGCGAATCCACCACATCAAGTTCCACCCGCGTGGCCGTCTCCTGATAGAGCCGCGTAATCGTTCCACGGTTGATCCCCGTATCACGGGCCACATCGGAAATCTTGAGCTTCCGTTCGCCCATCAGCCTGGACAGGTGACACTTAATCACGACCCCTCCGAAAACATTCTGATCTCCTGAAGCGCAAAAAAACTTGCCATAGGTCTTATTGGGCCCTATATTGATCTACAGGAGATCATTTTGGCCGTACAGAGAATCACGGCGATCTCCTGAAACCAATGCTACCAACGGAGAGCTGCAATGTCTCAGGAATATCTCACCACCGATGAACTCGCTATCCGCATCAAGTACGACCCGCGCACGATCCGGGAGCGCCTGAAGGATTCGGTACTGCTGGAAGGGGTCCACTACATCCGCCCGTTCGGGGGCCGCAAGACGCTGTATGTCTGGGAGGCCATCGAGCGGGACATGGCCAAGCACTCGGAAAACAGTGGCTTCAACCTGCCCATGGCCAACGGCGGTGTCTGCCATGGGTAGCGTCCGGGTCCGTCCGCAAACCGGGAAGCTGTTTCTGGACTTCCGCTACCGGGGGCGTCGCTGTCGAGAACAGACGGCTCTTGATGACACCCCCGCCAACCGCAAGAAGGCACGTCAGGTGCTGGAACGGATTGAAGCGGAGATCACGCTGGGCAGCTTCGACTATGCCCGCTACTTCCCCGAAAGCGCCAACATCGCCCTGTTCGCCTCGACGAATGGCTCAACCCCGGATGCCGGCAGCACGCCGGCGTTCGAGGATTTCGCGGAAACCTGGTTCGGGGAAATGCGCATCCAGTGGAGGAAGTCGCACGCCGACACGGTGCGCCTGACTCTGAACAAGTACCTGCTACCCGCATTCGGGGAGCAGG
Organism: Thioalkalivibrio sp. AKL12; assembly: GCF_000377925.1. Taxonomy (NCBI): domain Bacteria; kingdom Pseudomonadati; phylum Pseudomonadota; class Gammaproteobacteria; order Chromatiales; family Ectothiorhodospiraceae; genus Thioalkalivibrio; species Thioalkalivibrio sp. AKL12. Next base: position 160,275 of record NZ_KB898890.1, on the reverse strand, counting down.
AGGTTGGCCACATCACCAAGGCAGACATCCTGAGCTTCCGGTCGACACTCGCCAAAGTCTCCGGCCAGAAGGGGGAAGGTCTGTCAGCGACTCGTATCAACCACATCATGACGCCATTGCGCATGATCCTTAATGAGGCGGCCAACCGCTTCGAGTTTACGTCGCCCTACCACGGGATCCAATCGCTCCGGGTCCCGCGAACGGACGTCGAACCGTTCACGCTCGACGAGGTGAAGGCGATCATCGACCACGTCCGCCCGGACTTTCGGCCGTACTTCGTTGTCCGGTTCTTCACCGGCTTACGCACGAGCGAGGTCCATGGGCTGCAATGGCAGTTCGTGGACTTCGCTCGTCGCGAACTGCTGGTCCGAAACGCCCTGGTGAAGGGCGAGCTCGTGTACACCAAGAACGATGGCTCGTTCCGCACCGTGGATCTCTCGGAAATGGTCTGCGATGCGCTCCGGGAGCAATACAAGGCCACCGGGAAACACGCTTTCGTTTTCTGTGGCCGGGACGGAGCCCCTCTCAACGCCAACAACCTGACCAACCGAGTCTGGCACCCGCTACTCCGGCATTTGGGTCTGCGCCGCCGCCGCCCCTACCAGACCCGTCATACAGCGGCGACGATGTGGCTGGCCGCCGGCGAAAGCCCCGAGTGGATCGCCCGCCAGATGGGGCACACCACGACGGAGATGCTCTTCCGCGTGTACTCCAGGTACGTACGGAATCTGACGCGGCAGGATGGCTCCGCGATGGAGCGCCTGCTGCAGGCCAACTTCGGCGAAACCCAGGGAACCGCCTCGCGAGGAGCCGAGGAACCCGCAGTCTCCATGGAACAGGAGGTGTCCGATGACATGTAATCCGAACGTCCAGTCCGTCCTCTTCGCCGTCGCTTCCCGACGCCGGAACGAACAAACCATTGGCCGCATCGCGAATGCCCTCGAAGCCACCTTCCAGATTCCGCCAGGGTCACACCTGGTCTGGGTGCTGGGCGATGGGTCGGAGCGTAACAACCGGGAAGCGCTTTGCACCTGGACCCGTCGCGAGCTTCGGCAGATCGATCGTGACGTCGCCGCCCGCCGCGTCCCGGAACTGGCTGACCGGCTCCATCGCCAACTGACCACCTGGGACCTGGACCGGGGGGCGATGGCATGAATACGACCCAATGTCACGGGACGTGGCGTCCGCCGGTGTCCCGCACGTGTCCCGGACAGCAGTCCTGGCCTGTCCTGAGCTGTCCCGGACACCCGGGGACACGGGTCCGTATGGATGTGGCGTGTGTCCGGCTTGGCGCGGGTCGCGTCCCGCCCATCGGTCCCGGGACACGCGGAGACCCCCTTGGGCCATGGGGGTCCCAAGATGTCCGGTCGTGACGACGAGTGGCTGACTCTTCAGGAAGCCGCCGAGCACGCCGGCTGCAGCACCAAGACGCTGTATCGACGGATGCGTACCGGGCATCTCGAATTCCGGATCGGTACCAATAACCGGCGATACATTCGGCTGGCGCAGATTCAAAGCTTGTTCCCCGAAACGGACAGCAGCCGCCAGTCACCAACGGAGCCATCAGCCGTGCTGCAAGCAATCCAGGCGCTGAGGGATGAGGTGGCCCACCAGACCCAGCTGCTGGAGCGGGCCCTGGCTCTGTATCAGCCGCGCAGCCTTGAGGATGTCCTCCGGAAACACTGGGGACAGAACCACCAGCAAGCACCCGGGAGGGAACCCGATGATCACACCGAAAGACCTGCGGCACCGAGGCGAGGACGTCATGGGTAATCCAATGATGGGGCTACAGGGATGCACCGAGGCGCTCTCACATGCGGCCCAGCGATCCGGGGCGGCACGGACATCCATGCCATCCGTGCTACGACTGGTGGTGCTGGAGCAGGAACGGACCGACGAAAAACACGCGTACGATGCCCGCCTCTACTACGCCAACCAGACTTGGCATGTCGAATGGAGCAGCCGGCGACCCGCAGATTCGCTGCAGGAAGGGATGCTGGTACGGCCATTCTCGGTCGCACCCGACAACTGCCCATCCGTAGGCCCGATCAAGGTCGGCGGATTGTCGGTGCTGTCTCGCCCCGAGCCGCACCTGAACCTGTTCGACACCCTGCCTCCGTCCTGGGTCCCGGCCGAGGACCTCGTCCTAAGGGGCCGACGCCTGGTGGATCTACTTCCCGCGTCACTGCGTCATCTGTTTAACGCCATCCTCTGGGACGCGGACCGGTTCCGGAGTTTCTGCCACGCTCCCGCCTCGATCCGAAACCACCACGCCTACCCTGGTGGGCTGCTGCAGCACACCATCGAGACCGCCGAACTCGCGTTGAAACTGAGCGAAGACACACCGGGTGTTCATCACAGCCTGATGCTCATGGCCGCGTTACTGCACGATGTCGGCAAGGCGGAGGAATACGAGCCAAACCGGGGAAGCGGATGGCACATGACGGACCGCGGGAAGCTGATCGGGCACGGGACCACGATCATCGAATGGCTCGCATCGGCCGCTGCACAACCATGCGTCGACCTGGATGACGAGCTCTACCTGGCCCTGCTCCACATCCTCACCGCCAAACAGGGGGCACCGGATTGGCTCGGCTTGCGAGTCCCGGCCATGCTTGAGGCGGAGATTCTTTCGCAGGCAGACCGACTGTCAGGCAAGTCCAATCTCTTACAGTATCTACAGAATCCTCACGGCGGCTGGGGCCAGAAACATCCTCATATGCGAACGCCGCCTTTCACATTGGCCCCGCGAGGCGGCGGACCTTGAAGTCTCCCGTCTGGTGAAGAGGGGATACCCCCTCACAATAGGAGGCATCCGTGGTGCCCTCCGCCGACGATCTGCGAAAGACGCTTGAACAAAGTGCTGAGTGCATAGAGCGCCTTGTTGGGTGCCCGCGTTGCGAGAAATCGGCCACGTCGAGCCGAGTCATCGAGTTCAAAGCGCGTGGTCCCCAGCGCTCAGTACTGAGTGCCAAGTACCGCCGGTACTCCTCGACGGGCGGGGCGACAAGGACTTGCCGCGTCGGTTCAGGCGCTGGGGCACCACGTCGTTCAGGAAGTGGTCGACGTAATCCCGGTACGACATGCTGGGGGTCTCGATTCTGGCGACCAAGCTCTCAGCACTCGGTTCTGAGTACAGGCGGGCATTGAGGATGCGGGCGGCCCGGACGGCCTCGCGCTTGTCTTTCCCCATGCCATGGTATTTACTCGTGATGGGGTGACGGTAGCGGTAGTAGGTCTGGCCACCTTTTACCTGGGCGTACAAATTTTCAGGGAGCCCTCGGTGTTTGTTGCTGCGGGGTCTTGGTGACATGGGAGTGCCTTATGGAGACGTTGAAGTTCATTGGCCTGATTTTGCTGGCGACTGCCTTGTTTTTCATCCCGGGGATTGGTTGGGCCCTGGGTGCAGCTGTTGCGCTGTACGCGGTCTGGCTTGCTATTCGGGATTTTGACTCAGCACTCGCTGAACGAGATCGGTCTCGGGGACCGTCTGATCGGCGGTGAGGTAGTACCGCTTGCCCATCCGCTTGGCGGGCAGCTTGCCCTCGCGGATCCAGCGCCACACGGTGGTCTTGGCGGGGCGTGAGCCCTCGGCGAAGTTGGTCTCGATCCATTCGTCGACGGAATTCCTGCGCTTTGCGCAAAGCGCATAGGGCTTATGTCGCCTTCCCGTAAATTCGGTCCATTTGAAGAAGACTGGGGTCTCCGGCCACACTAGAACCGAGGGAGGCCGGTCAACTCAGCCGCAGGCGGCTTCACCTTCCCAATCTAGAGGTCGCTGCCCGGCGGATTCGACGGCTACAACCTCCCCCCCTGTTATCACCATGGTTCCATTTTTTCGCTCTATGTATGGCATCCACCTTACCGATACTAGAGACCACGTATCCTGTGCCTTACAAAGCGCCCCCCTCACAGCATCATCGTCGAACGACAACTTCATGGTGGCGCTCCTAGCGTTATCGGGCCTACGATCAAAAATCAGGACGACAGCCTGCTCCGAGTCAAGCACCCCATCGACCCTGACACCATCGCTTCGCAGGACCTCGTCTCCGACAGAACAAATGGCCGGGTCTCGGCAATGCAATATAATTTCGTCACCAGTAGCTAGCTGAATTGCCGCGTCGATACGCCGCCCTTTTGATGAGGCGGCGGCCTCGCGGACCCCATTGGCCAGATCCGCGACACATTTTGGCGCGAGCACTACTTGGCCGTCTCCCGCATGCGTAATCGTAGCGCCCGGTTCGATCGCGACCTCGGCGGGTTTGGCGTACGTACTAAGCGATGACAGGACATCCTCGGTTTGCCGGAAAATCTGATCCAAGTCCTCCAACACCTGACCGAATGATTCCTCCCCCCTGTCCATTGTGACCACTATCGCCAGATATACATCTGTCTGATTTCTCACCATATCCACTAGATCTACACGTGGATTGGCAAGCCCTGCACTGCTCACTAGCCGCTTAATCACTTGCGCGATGGGCCGGAACACCCGCCGGGCGGTGGCCTGTCGCTCCTTCGCCTCGTCATCGGGCCATATGATGTCACTTTCGGTCACTGTACACGACGCGATGTGCTGGCTTGCCACCACGATCGAGGACTGACCATTTACCGAATACTCCATTTCTATTATCCCTTTTTCGCGAATAGTTCCGCCTGCGCTCAACGAAAGCGCATGCAAGATCGCTGTTCTGCGAAATAAGGCCTAGAGGGAGGCCGGAGGGATTGGGTAAAACGCTTACGGCCTCACCGATGTTGCAGCCCGGAAACAATCCGTGGGCGTCTGTCGGCGAACTACGTAGCGGGGCCGAAGAAGATTCGGCACTCCTACTGATATTGCAGGAGATCGCGCTGCCCGTAGGAGGGGGCCTAGGGAGCCAGCGCCACCGGAGCGATGGCCGGTGCTAGAAATAACTTAGAAGCCACCGGCTCCGCTTGTCAAGCAACGAATAAGGATTCGTCATATGTCCAGCCGGAGCATGATCGACAACAGGAACAAGGTGCGATGGAGGGTAGTGCGACTCTTAACTCGAACGGGGCAGTGCATCACCGTGATACATAGGCGCCCATGGCGCCTGGATGGATGTCGTTCCGAGGCCAGCGGAATCGTTTTCTCGCGTGCGAGAAAGCCGTGTCGCTGAAGTGTCGCGATCAGTTGACGCTTGGTCTGGGCGGCACTGTCGACGAGGACCTCTACAGTTAATCCGGAGTCGATGCGATGGAAGAGATTTCGCAGGTCCTCGAGTTCGTGAAATTCGGTTGGGTAATTCCGGGAGTCATGGTGGCGATAAGTACGCACCCATGCTCCTGATTCCCGCTCGATCTCATCCCGGGCGCCGCCCTTGAGAACCTCAGACGCTAAAGCTCTCACCCTTTTGGTTTCCGCAGCGGCGTAGGATTCGACTCTTGCAGGCGGGCGCGCGCCGGAATCCATGACTGGATCATCAAGGTGAGGGGTTAGGTCATAACGGGAATAGCCAGACTGGCGCTCCAGATCGGCTGCGATTTGTATCGCGTGCTCGATGAGCGGTGTATCAACGCCGAGCCGATCGGCTATAGCGGTTACCGGCACACCCCCCCCGCCAAATGCACGCAGTAGCCAGTCAAGTTCTCCCACGGAAAGTGTTCTTCGCCCAGAGTCGGAAAGATTTGATGGGCACACAAATGGACGGCTTTCGAGCGGAACGGTGGGCTCCGCGAGGAGTGCCGTAATGTCGACTTCGGCTGGGCACCTTGTGGGGTGACGGCAACGTCTCTTCCGTACAGACGCACCCGGAAGTCGGAGGCAGTAGGACAGCACTCGGTCGGACAGTGCCCACGCATTCGCACGGACATGATCTGCAACGATCTCGTCAATGGTATGGATGTAGCTCGCGATGGTCGTTGCGTCTCGGGCGTGGCCGATCGCAGTCGATATGACACGCAGTGGGTAGCGAATCTGGCCGGGCCCCAGCAAAGCGGCAAGTCCGGGCGACTTTGAATCTTGGCGGGAGGGATACGGACTTAGTAAAGACGATGCCGCGCGGCTGGCCCAAGCGTGCCGCAGAGAATGGAAGCGGATCCCACGGTCGCCTGTAACTGCTCGCAAGGTCCCGTGTAGGTACTGGACGGCAGTCGAACGGTCGATCAGGGCACGCTCTCCCGACTCTGCAGACATTAGAGGGTGCAAGCCATCTTGCTTTAACTCGGCAAACACGGAAGGGAGCACATCATTCAAAAGCTGGATTTCCGAGGTACGGAGCTGCCCCAAGAGGGGGATCACGCGTATCGCGGCATCTGTCTTAACGTCCCCATGCACATTGCTACTTACTTCGAGAAACACCCGTTCGTAACCTGAGTCGGCCTGGATATTGCGAACTTCAAGCCGATGGGCCTCACCGAAGCGCAGTCCAAAACGGAATCCAAGCCAGATGAGCAGCCCGTACCGCGCTGAGAGACGTGGGGGGAGCGACGCATCATCTCTGATGCACGCCAGAGCACGGAGGTACTCCGCCTCGGTAAGGAGGTTGGCGTCCGCAAACGAGGCCGACACTGGAATCGTTGTTGACGCTGCAAGGACCGACCAGTCCGGTTCATCAACGGCACGAGTGTCGGCGAGAAAGTCGTGATACTCCCGCAGGCGCCCAAACAGGTATCGGGCGCGTTTTGAAGGTTGGTCCTCCAAAACGCCAAGATACATTTGTTCATACACCTGAGACTCCATTGAAAGGAAATCAGCGGAAGGGATGCGGGCCCCGTAAAGTGCCTTCGCGACTGTCATGAGGTATTTCTGTACCGTGGAAAACGCGAGATGGCGCTTGGCTCGAGTCCCTTTTTCACAGAGATGTACCCCCCAATCCGCCAACGACAAGGCCAATGAAGACCACTCTCCGGATACCCCAAATCGCGACTTGAGGGAGGCCGCCAGGCACTGTTTTCTCTTTGAGTTTTGGCGGACATTTCCACGCGGATCAACGGGCTGAGCATCCTCAAAAGAGGCGCGGATTGCAGCCAAGAGCCAGGCACCCTCCCCTTGTTTGACTTGCTTCGCCGTGGTCACGGCGCCAAGACCACCCAAGCCAAGGGATGGCAGTCGATGCTCATTGTCGCGCAACACGTCGGTGTCCAGGCGCGCTCCACTCCTGGTCCTCACCCAACTGCTTAGCGGCAATGAGACATTGCTAACCCGAAGTGCTAAGACAGCGGCCACGAAACCCGGCTGCTCGATCCATAGGGCCGTTCGCGCCATGCGGATGAGCGTGGGGACGTTCGGGGCCTTGGCCAGTCCGATGTCCCGCAACAAGCTCCGGATCAGTTGATTCGGCCGACCCAGATCCTGGGGAGGACACCTAACATTCTTGTTTCTCCGCCAGCCGAGAATTAGTGCACTGGTGGCCGGGTCGGGAAACCACCGGTATACCGGACCTTCGTCCGATTCTGACGTGAGAGGCAGGTCCAGAAACATTCGACCTTCATACTGGTAAAGCGCGTTTGGAAGCGCTTGGAGTAACCGGTTTATCCATTTCTGGTGGGCCAAGCCGCCAAAAATAACGGCCGACAAGAGAATCTCGGCAAGCCGGATCTGTTCCCCCTCGGATGGATCAGTCGAAGCTCCCGAACGCTCAAGGTAATCGAGAAAAAATTGCCGCACCTCGTGAAGTGCGGAAAAGTCGGTGAGAGAGGATTCCGCGAATGGTGAAGGCTCAGCCTCGACAAATCGCACGGGACCAATCCTGCGTAGCACATTGGACCCGTTTGTAAATCGCCTAAGGAACCGGTGAAGCAGAACAAAACAGTGGTTTACAGAAAGGCGGTGTTCTTGAGCTTTGGCAACGAGTTGCCCGACCGCTTCCGACGCGGCGGCTTCCGAAAGCTCTTGGGAGGGGTTTCCGATCAAGCTGGAAATCAGGTCACGGACCACCGGTGCCGCAGCCTGCCTGCGTCGCTCGCGCTGTTTCGCACGTTTTACATGCGCCAGGTCAGCAGATGCATGCTGTGAGAGGGTCTTTTTATGTCGGGTGATTTGTCGCTCAGCGTCTGCTTTGTCGCGCGCGGATGCACGAAGTGGGGGTGGTCGTACTCGCCAGCCCAGATTCCTTAGGATCGCATCGAGCGTCTCTCCGATGGACTTCAATTGAGTCAAAGCGCTTTGGGTAGCCGAGGCTCCGAAGGGGTGGTCCACACCAGAGACGTGGCCGAGCTGGATTTCGACCCAGTCGGCACGACCGGTTGCCCGTGACAGCTCGGACGCTGTGACGTGCCGGAGCATACCGATGGGAAAGGGCCAGAATGCCTGCCACCGACGTTCCAGGACAGCCGGGGAGACGGACTTCCACGACTGTTCGTCATCCGCCAGGTGGAAGAACAGCGGCAGGTTTGCGCGGTTCTCGCCCGCAAGGTCTTGGATCGCGGCAGGCAGCCACGCCTGACGCGTACCGGACACAGCGAGGCGAGCGGCTAAATCCGGTAGATAGTTGAGATACTCGATGACCTGGCGACGAGCCACCTCGGGGAGCGCAACAAGACGCCAGGCCCGATCCTCCGAGACCACCTTGTCCGACACCAGCAGCAGACCATTACGCAGATCGAATAAGCCGATCGAAGGGAAGGGGTCTCGGACCGGACGATGACCGGTCGCGGCGAAGAGCATTGCGAGACATTGATCGACGTACGCATTGTGCCTCTTCGCCAGAGCGGAAGAGCGCTTCAACGAGCCGCTAGTGGCAGCATCGAGATGCACAGGCAGACCCGCGAGGACGTCGGAAGAAGGGTATGGCCCCGTAACGCCGGACGTCATGATTCGCCCAAGAGCCGCGCTGTAGCCTCGGCGTAGAGCGCCTGAAGGTACTCTACGTAGTGAACTAGGTAATGCGCCAAGAGCGGCGAAGCCTGCCCTTCGCCACCTGAAAGTATATGAACGGCGACATCGTCCGCCGTCGCCAGACGGATCTCGAGGCCAAGTGCCGGGGTGAGGCGTTGCAGCCGCACTCGGCGGTAACGGCCATTGGACCGGGCGCATTCGATCTGCTCTGTTATTCGCTGACGTAAATCGGTGGTTGAGTGGCCGAGGCAGTCCAATAACGAGCCACAATAGCCAGAGGCCCTGGCATTCAGCCAGTCAGCGACGATTCCAGGAAGCGGCAGGTCCACATGGGACGCTCGCGATTCGACATAAGGCTCGAGCTCATGGCTCGGAGAAAAGGCCTTGTCGGGTTCTGGAACGACTCGTCGAAAGGTATCCGGCGCGACCAAATCGGTGGCACCACCTAGGCGATACTCCAGCACTCGATCCAGGGGTGTACCTGTTAGGTAGACGAGGGCTAGAACGCCGGCGGCATCAACCGTCATCGGGTTGGGATCATGGAGGGCCGCTTGGAGCGTGCCGACAAAACTATCGCGCTCGAATGGGGTAAATCGGCCGGTATCACATGGGACAAGACGCTGATGTCGAGCGACCCAATACCGAGTTTGACCTAGTGAAGATTCGGCTGCAGCGCCTGGCAGGTCCGGATCATCTGCTTCGTTCGCGCGCAGCTCCGGGGAGACGGCTATAAATTGATCCGGCGGTTCGTCGGGTTGGGCGCCGGGGGCGCTGAGCAGATACAGATCGATCTGAGCGCCAGGAATGGCAAAAGGCGTCGATCGCCGACCGCCTGAACGGTGGTTTCGAGAGGACGACAACGATCGTGGCTCTTCGGCGTCCGGAATGGCCTTCGATCGAGCATCGCCCGTCGCTATCACCACTCGGGTGAGCAGCCGGCCCAAAGCAGAGGCTAGCTTGGCCTCCGTCGAGGTTAGCTCGTCAATATGCGATTGGAGCTCTTCCAGATGTCTATTTAGCGCAGGGAGATACTCGAGAAAGTGCGTGGGTTTGGGGAACGAGGAGACGAATTGTCGCTGAGCATTTCCTGGTGCAATAGACCGTCTGAGGACATCGGCTGTGGAAGCTGATAGCCCGGACTTTGGGCTCACGAGGACGGCAGCCAAGGCGAGCGCGCGAAGTCCCTCGGCTTGGGGTCTCAATTGGCTGTCTGGACGCTGCAGGAAAAGTGATGCGAGCGGGTAAGCCTCCATCCGGGGTGAGACAGGGTTCGCGGCACGCGAAGAACTCGCTACCGCAGCACGGATCCAGCCACCAGACGGCGGATCGTCACGGACCTGGCGGAGAACGCGCGACCATTCCGCGCGGCGAGACGATAGCTGGGCGGACCAGTGTGGGTCTTCCAATTGTTCGATGAGCGCGTCGAAAAGGTTAGCCGGCGCCGGGAATCGATCATCTAGAGCAAAAGCGCGGACAACATCACTCAGGACTGCGTCGTCCCAGTGGGAGGGCGGATTCAATAGCGCGTGTACGGACATAGGAGGCTACCTGACAGCTACTACTCATTACTTCACCTCGATCAGTGTGCCCAGATTTGTGACACGAAGTCGAGCGGGCCGCAGGAGACGTAGATAAGGGTCACAAATTGGCCCTATCTGTTTATGTTTGATATGCCGATCTTTCAGTGACTTATGTGGACATACGGGAAATCGATACGATTTTCACCACTCGAATACAAACCACACGGGGCAATATCGACTGCACTCCGAAGGCAGGTTCGAATCCTGCCGGGCGCGCCATCATGACGACGAAGAAGGGCCCATTGTATGGGCCCTTCTTCGTTATGCGGATGGATCCCGGGGCCGGACGCCCCTTCTCCAGCCGAGGCCCGCTGAACGGGACAACCGATCCGCCCCACCCGGACAATCCCCAGTCTCTGCACATCGCAGACGACCGCCTTGCCCTCGCACTGCCCGATCAGACAACAGGCCCCACGGCCGCAGCCGGCAGCTCGACCTGCTGACACTGGCTCATGATCTGCATGAGAACGATCACGCGCTCTTCTCCGGTACGGGCGAGAAACAAGGCCTCGCGCCCCTGGAACGGCCCATCCGTGATGGTGACCGGCTGCTGCGGGGCGAAGTCACTGTCACGGGTAAGATCGAGACAGCCGCTCTCGGGGTCCAGGCGCAGGCGGATCCCCTCGATGACCGGCTCGGGAACCGGCACCGGGCTGGAGCCAAAGCGCACCAAACCAAGCACGCCGCGCGTGGAGCGAATTGGGGCCCAGTTTTCTGCGACCTCGCAAAGCTGTGCGAAGAGGTAGCGCGGAAACAGGGACTCGGTGACGGCGGTGCGACGCCCCCCGCGGCGAATGGGCCGGCGGATCAGCGGCCGGAACGTGCGATACCCCTGGCGGTCGAGATTCGCCTCGGCGCGGGCTTCTTCCCGGGGTTTGCATTGAATGGTGTACCAGTGTTTCAAAGGGACCTCGTCGCAGCAGTGCACCGGCAATGGCGCACCACCCATAGCATCAGCTCGCTCTAATGATAGGCCGACTGGCAGCAAACGTGCGTAGTTGCATCACGAAACTGGATGCACAGGGTTGCCGGGGCGATCGGCTACTGCCTTGATCTGGATCAAATTCGACAGCCCGGGGCAGCGCTAGCTTCAGAGGTGCAACGAGACCTCAGGAGAACCCTCATGCTGACCGAAATCATGTTCCAGTCGCCCATCGGCATTCTGACCATCATCACCCTGCTGGGGATCGTGGCCTTCTTTGGCTACGTGGGCTATTACATCATCCACGGCATGCGCCAGGACAAGCAGCGCGAGTAAGACATCCGCGCCCGCCGGCCAGCGGCCACGACGGCCGCCCATGAAAACGCCCGCGCAAGGCGGGCGTTCGATGTGCCACTTCAGCCAGCGGGGCTCAGGTGTGCTGGTCCCCGTGGTACAAGCGCACGACGTGCCGGGCCTCGGCGAAGAACAGCCAGCGCTCCATGATCACACCCGCCAGGGCCGCGACCAGGCCGAGCCAGGCCACGATGGCCGGCACGCCGGACAGGATCGCGGCGAACACCAGGATCGGGGTACCGAACGCGAGCAGGAACACGCCCATCTTCAGGGTGTCGGTGGTGTTCTTGCCTGCATCGTAGCCAAACTCGTCGGTCAGGAAGGTACCGGCGGTATGCCCGGTATCCAGCAAGCGCACGGTCGCGCGGTTGAAGGTGGTGGCGGTGTTGATGGTCGGGCCGGTCACGCGGGAGATCCAGAAGTAGTAGATCCCCTTGAGGACGCCGGCGATCAGCAGCAGCACGATGGCCACGCCCGCATGCATCGCGGTGGCGTTGCCGAACACACTGGCAATGGCGGCGAAGGCGACGGCGCCGGTGGCCACACCCAGCATGATGTAGTTAGCCGGGGTCAGCGCGGTGTTCCACTGGCGGATGGTCTTCAGGCAGCCGTAGATCATCCCGGTGGAGAACAGCGTGACCACCGCCAGCACGGCGGCGATGGCGCCAGCCACTGCGGCCAACGGACCGACTTCGTGGCCCTGCAGCAGCACGCCGAGGCCATAGATCGCGGCGAACGGGTAGAACAGCACGGCAAATACCGCCTCGCGCGAGAGCCAGGAGGTCTTGAAGCGCATGAAGGAACGCCAGGCGTTCTTCTTGTTCGCCAGGTGGCCCGTGGACAGCATGAGCCCGACGGTGATCATGCCCAGGGCCGCAACCCCGTGCGCGATCAGCTCGCCATGGCTCATGACCGGACCGATGCCCGCGAGATGGAAGGCCACCAGCAACAGGAACAGGCCGTAGCCCGCACCGGAGATGACAGTAAACAGAATGACGGAAAACGCCGGATGCATGGTTTTCTCTCCCCGATCGGGCGCGCTTAGCGCGCCACCATCTTGTTGACCCAGTCCTTCACCGAGGTGATCAGCGTGTTGGCACGCACGTCGTCGGTGGGGATGGAACGGGTGATCCGCGGCGGCAGATAGGTGTTGACCGGCTTGTAGCCAAGCTCGGGCATCTGCTTCACGCCGCCACGCTCGCGGACCAGGCGGCTCACCTCGGAGGCGTCGTCATCGAAGTCGCCGAAGAAACGCGCGTGCGCCGGGCAGGTGATGACGCAGGCGGGCTGACGCTCTTCCGGCGGCAGCTGCTCGTCGTAGATGCGGTCCACGCAAAGCGTGCACTTCTTCATCACGCCGTCTTCGCGGTCGAGCTCGCGAGCGCCGTACGGGCAGGCCCAGGCGCAGTAGTTGCAGCCCATGCACTTGTCCTGATCGACCAGCACGATGCCGTCTTCCGGACGCTTGTAGGAGGCGCCGGTCGGGCAGACATTCACGCAGTCGGCATGCTCGCAGTGCATGCAGGACATCGGGATGTTGACGGTCTTGTTGTTGGGGTAGTCCCCGACCTCGTAGTGGCGGATGCGGTTGAACCACACGCCGCTCGGGTCCTCACCGTAGGGGCGATAGTCGGTCAGCGGACCCGTGGTGCCGCTGGTGTTCCACTGCTTGCAGGCCACCGCGCAGGCATGGCAGCCCACGCAGGTGTCCATGTCGATTACGAGTCCAAGTCGCATGGTTGGTACTCCCTCAAATCGTTCGTGCGGGCAAGCCCCGCGATGGCCTTGAGGCCGTCGCGGAACCGGGCCGGATCAGTTTTTCTCGTCGTCCAGCGAACCGCGCGTGAGCACGTCGCGGATGTCGCGGTTCAGGTGCACGGGCTTGTGCGCGTGGTAGCGCAGCTGGTCCGGCGATTCGGACATGCCCGGCGTGGCCTTCACCTCGTCGAACTGCGGCCAGGCGCTCTGCTCGTCGGGACCGGCCGGGGTGATCTTGACCTTGAGGTCGTACCACGCGGCCTGCCCGGTGACCGGGTCGGAGTTGGTGATGTTGTCGATCGGGTCGCCCTTCTTCGGGAGCAGCTCGCTGATCAGGTGATTCATCAGGAAGCCCTTCTGCGACTCGTTCGCCTCCGGCTTCAGGCCCCAGGCGCCCTTCTGCTTGCCGATGGCGTTCCAGGTCCAGACGGTGCTGGGCTCGCAGCCCTCGATCAGCTTGACCTGCACGCGAATCTTGCCGTTGTGCGACTCCAGCCACACCCAGGACAGATCCTCGATGCCCATGGACTCCGCCTTCTGACGGTTCATGTACAGGTAGTTCTGGGCGCAGATCTGGCGCAGCCAGGCGTTCTGCGAATCCCAGGAGTGGTACATGAACATCGGGCGCTGGTTGACCGCGTAGAACGGGTACTCGTCCTCGTCGATCCGGGTCTGCTCCAGCGGCTTGTGCCAGATGGGCAGCGGATCGAAGTACTGGGTCAGCCGGTCCTTGTGCTCCTGCTTGGTCGGTTGCGGGCCGTCGTACAGGCCCTGGCCGGCCAGCTTGAAGCGCTGCTGGGTCTCGGAGTAGATCTCGATCGTGATCGGATCGGTCTTGCCTACCCAGCCGGCGTGCTTGGCCAGCTCCAGGTAGTCCTTGTTGGCGTAGCGGTAGAACTGCTGGTTCGGCGCCAGGTGGTACAGGAAGAACCCCTGGTTCTCGATGTACGCCTCCCACTGCTTCGGGTTCGGCTCGCCGCGCAAGTGGCTCTGGCCGTCCTTGCCGCGATAGCCGGACAGGAAGCCGATGCCCGGCTCCTTCTCGAAGTTGACGATGAAGTCCTTGTAGTCCGAGAACTTGCGGCTGCCATCGTCCTTGGTGAACGCCGGGAACTTCAGGCGCCCGGCCAGCTCGACCATGACCTCCTGCCACGGCCGCACGTTGCGATCGGGCTCGAGGATCGGGTGACGGATGGAATCCGCCGCCGCGGCCGGCTCGGAGATCGGGCGGTCGAGCATGGAGATGGTGTCGTAGCGCTCCAGATAGGTGGTATCCGGCAGCACCAGGTCGGCGAAGCTGACCATCTCGGAATTGAACGCATCCGAGACCACCAGGAACGGGATCTTGTACTCGCCGTTCTCGTCCTTGGACCGCAGCATGTCCATCACTTCGGCGGTGTTCATCGTGGAGTTCCACGACATGTTCGCCATGAAGAAGATCAGGGTGTCGATCGGGTACGGGTCGGCGTTGACCGCATTGGTCACCACCATGTGCATCATGCCGTGGTTGGACACCGGCGCATCCCAGGAGAAGGCCTTGTCGATACGCAGCGGGTTGCCGTCGTCATCGATGACCAGATCCTCCGGCGCGGTCGGGAAACCGAGCGGCGGGCTCTTCAGCGGGGTGTTCGGGGCGCATTCCTTGGCCGGCTTGATGCCCGGCGGGATGTGCTTCGGATATGGCGGCTTGGCCAGGTGACCGCCGGGGCAGTCCACCGAGCCCAGCATGATCTGCAGCAGGTGGATCGCGCGGCAGGTCTGGAATCCATTGGAGTGCGCGGAGATGCCGCGCATCGCGTGCATGGACACCGGACGCCCGAACACCTTGTCGTGCTTGCGGCCCCAGGAGTCGGTCCACTCGATGTCGAGCTCGATGGTCTCCTTGAACGCGACGTGGGCCATCTCCAGCGCCAGGCGCTCGGTCTGCTCGGCCGGGATGCCGGTCACCGCGGCGGTATTCTCCGGGGAATACTCGTCCGCCAGGTAACGTTCGGCCAGCAGGGTCATCACGGTCTTGACCGGGCGGCCGTCCGGGGCGGTGTACTCACCGAACAGGGCCGGCTTGATGTCGACCTGGCTGCCGTCGACGAAGGCCTCCTTCTCCAGTTCCCAGACCTGCGGGTTGCCGGCCTCGTCACGCAGGATCAGGCCGTCGCCCTTCTGGCCCGGGGTCTGTACCACCAGCTGGGTGGCGTTGGTGTAGCGCACCAGGAAGTCCCAGTCGAACTGGTCGTTCTTCAGCAGCACGTGCAGCATCGACAGCGCGAACAGGCCGTCGGTGCCGGGCTTGATGCCCACCCACTCGTCGGCGATAGCCTGGTAGCCGGTGCGCACCGGGTTGATCGCGACGAACTTGCCGCCGCTGCGCTTGAGCTTTTCCAGCCCGATCTTGATCGGGTTGGAGGCATGGTCTTCCGCCACACCCCAGAGCATGTGGTACTTGGTGCGATCCCAGTCGGGGTCGCCGAATTCCCAGAAGGCGAAGCCCGTGGTGTACAGGCCGCCGGCGGCCATGTTCACCGAGCAGAAGCCACCGTGGGCCGCCCAGTTGTAGGTACCGAACTGGGTTGCCCACAGGCCGGTCAGGGCCTGCATCTGGTCACGGCCGGTGAAGAACGCCAGCTTGCGCGGGTCGGTCTCGCGGATCTTCTGCAGGCGCGCGGACAGGGTGTCCAGCGCCTCGTCCCAGGAGATCGGCTCGAACTCGCCAGCACCGCGCTCGGTGCCCGGCTTGCGGCGCATCGGCTGGTGCAGGCGCGCCGGGGACTGCTGCTTCATGATCCCCGCGTTGCCCTTGGCGCAGAGCACACCCTTGTTGATCGGGTGGTGCCGATTCCCCTGGATGTAGCGGACCTTGTTGTCCTGGACGGTAACCTTGATACCGCAACGACAGGCGCACATGTAGCAGGTGGTGTACTTGATCTCCTGCTCGCCGTGCTTTTCGAATTCGGGCAACGCGCTCATGGGGGCGACCTCGTGATCTCGGTTCAGTTATGCATCGCGCATTGTGGACGGAGCGGACACATTCTGCCAACGAGTCTTTTCTATTTGCGGATAAACCAGAATTATCGGGTGAAGATTTTTTTTATTGTGGCGCGAATCCACAGATGATTTGCACGTTCATGTGGCAAAGACCGCAAAATGATCTACGATGTGTACCACGGAACATATCGCCCCACTCGACGTCACAGGCCCGCCAATGGAACACGCCGACACCCCCACGGAAGGAAACGCCCTGATCGACGCCTTCGGTCGCCGCATCGAATACGTGCGCCTCTCGGTCACCGATCGCTGCGATCTGCGCTGTTTCTACTGCATGCCCAAGGGCTTTCGCGACTTCGAGGAGCCGGAACACTGGCTCAGCTTCGAGGAGATCGAGCGCGTGATGGGCGCCTTCGGTCGCCTCGGCACCCGCCGTGTGCGCCTGACCGGCGGCGAGCCCCTGGTGCGCAAGAACCTCCCGGATCTGGCCGCGCGCCTGAATGCCCTGCCCGGCATCGACGATATCTCGCTGTCCACCAACGCCACGCGCATGGCGCGCCATGCGCAGGAGCTGAAGGATGCTGGCGTCGACCGGATCAACGTCAGCCTCGATTCGCTCAAGCCCGAGGTCTTCAAGGAGATCACCGGCGGCAAGCTGGAGAAGGTGCTGGACGGGCTGATGGCCTCCAAGGCCGCGGGCCTCGCCCCAATCAAGATCAACATGGTCGTGATGGGCGGGATCAACGAGCCGGAGGTCGAGGACATGGTCGACTTCTGCATCGAGCACGGCTTCACCCTGCGCTTCATCGAGACCATGCCGATGGGCGACACGGGCCGCCAGGCGAAAGAGGGCCATTACGTGAACCTGCAGGATGTGCGTGCCCGCCTGGAGCCGCGTTACAACCTGGTGCCCGGCGTGATGCCCGGGGGTGGCCCGGCGCGCTACATGCAGATCCCGGATACCGATGTGCGCATCGGCTTCATCACCCCGATCTCGCAGCACTTCTGCGATACCTGCAACCGCGTGCGCCTGTCGGTGGACGGCACCATCTACACCTGCCTCGGCAACGACCACAGCCTGAACCTGCGCCCCTACCTGCGCGAGGGCTGCACCGATTCGGAACTGGAGGACCTGGTGGTACAGGCCATCAACCTGAAGCCGGAACGCCACGAATTCTCCGAGCGCCCGGAGAAAGTCCTGCGCTTCATGTCCATGACCGGGGGCTGACGCCCGACCAGCCGTCATCGCGAGAGCATGCCGCAGGAACGAGAAAGGCCCGCTGAAAGCGGGCCTTCTGCATGCCGGGAGGGCTGCGAGCCGCTTCAGTCGACGGCGCCTTCCGGCGGCAGCTTTTCCTTCATCGAGTCGGACAGCGGCACGTCGTGCACCACCAGCACCGGCAGGCGCGCATTGCGCACCAGCCACTCGGTGGCAGAACCGGAGAGCATGTTGGAGATCTGGCTGCGCCCACGGGTCCCCATCACGATCATGTCCGCACCCCACTCTTCGGCGTGGCGGGAAATTTCCTCGGGGGCGCTGCCCACGGCGATGGCGACGTCGTCGTCTGCCTCGGCCCACTCCTGCATCTGGGCACGCACCTTCTCCTCCGCAGCATTGCGCATGTCCTTCGCGTTCAGCGGCGACGAGCCCGCACCACTGAACGCACCGGCAGAGCTGGGACCGGCCACGTCCGACGGCTTCATCACATAGAGCAACCGCTTCTTCGCCCCCGGGCAGTGCTGGCGGGCAATCGCCAGGGCCGAGGCCGAAGCGGGCGAGAAGTCGATGGCGATGATGACGCGCTGCAGCATGGGGATCCCCTTTGTGATCGCATGAAACCGACCCGGCGTACGCGCCCGGGGGCATGAAAACTTCAGAACCGACTACATAGAGTGGTACAATTTCGCGCCTTTCCTGAGCGGTTCTCAGTCTGTACTGGCACCGAACCGCTTGCAACCGCGCCATCCACTGGTGGCAACCGGGCCCGGCTACTTCCCGGGGAAGCGCCGATCCAACCCTTCGCGCGGATCCGCGCCTCCCAAAGTCTCTGGTACCTGTTCGTTCACCCGTTGATCCCGACCCTGGTCGGCTTCGGCGCGCACCGGTATTGGGGAACGCAACGTGCAGCAGACCATACAAGACTTCCTGTCCCGCCAGCGCAAGGTCTGGTTCTTCAATGTCCGCGGCGACCTGATCGCCGGGATCGTGGTCGCGCTGGCTCTGATCCCCGAGGCCATTGCCTTCTCCATCATCGCCGGCGTGGACCCGAGCGTGGGCCTGTACGCCTCGTTCACCATGGCGGTGGTGATCGCCTTCGCCGGCGGGCGGCCCGGAATGATCTCGGCGGCAACCGGGGCGATGGCCCTGCTCACGGTCACGCTGGTGGCCGAGCACGGGCTGCAGTATCTGCTGGCGGCCACCATCCTGACCGGGCTCATCCAGCTCCTGTTCTCGTGGGCCAAGCTCGCGCGCTACATGATGTTCATACCGCGCACCGTGCTGGTCGGCTTCGTCAACGCGCTGGCGATCCTGATCTTTCTCTCCCAGGTGCCCTACCTGGTCGATGGCGACACCACCATGTGGGCGCTGGTCGCGGCCGGCCTGATCATCCTCTACGGCCTGCCGATGATCCCGGGCTACCCGAAGCTCCTGCCGCCACCGCTGGTCGCGATCATCGCGCTAACCGCCGTCGTCTACTACATGGGCATGCCCACGCTGGAAGTCGGCGACATGGGCGACCTGCCCTCCGGCCTGCCGGTGTTCCTGTTCCCAGACATCCCGTGGAACCTGGAGACCCTGCAGATCATCTTCCCGACCGCCTTCGCGCTGGCGATCGTTGGTCTGCTGGAGTCGCTGCTGACGGCCTCGATCCTCGATGACCTGACCGACACCCCCTCCGGCAAGAACCGCGAGGCCCAGGGCCAGGGCATCGCCAACATCGTCACCGGCTTCTTCGGCGGCATGGCCGGCTGCGCGATGATTGGCCAGTCGGTCATCAACATCAAGTCCGGCGGTCTCGGTCGGCTGTCGACCCTGTCGGCCGGCCTGTTCCTGCTGTTCTTCATCCTGGTGCTGGGCGATCTGGTCTCGATCATCCCGATGGCCGCACTGGTCGCGGTGATGATCATGGTCTCCATCGCCACCTTCGATTGGGGCTCGCTGACCACGCTGCACAAGTTGCCGCGCACCGATGCCGTGGTGCTGATCGTGACCGTCGCGGTCACCGTGATCACCCACGACCTGTCGATGGGCGTGTTCGCCGGCGTGCTGCTCGCCGCGATCTTCTTCGCGCGCAAGATGGTCAAGGCGGTGGAAGTGAAGAGTGACCTGTCGGAGGACGGCAAGACCCGTATCTACACCGTTCGCGGCCAGCTCTTCTTCGTCGCCGTGGACAAGTTCATCGACAGCTTCGACTACCGCGAAGGCATCCATAACGTCGAGATCGACCTGACCCGCGCCTCGCTGTGGGACAGCTCGGCCGTGGCCGCGATCGACAAGGTGGTCGGCAAGTTCCGCCGTAACGGCATGGAGGTCGACGTGAAGGCCCCGCACGGCGAGAGCGGCGAACTCCACGACAAGCTCGCCCTGCACGACAAGGGCGCCGACCTGGGGCCGGGCGGGCACTAATCCCGCCGTTCGCCTTCGGCACCGTCATTGCGAGGAGCCGAAGGCGACGCGGCAACCTCCATCCGGAACCACCGGCTCCCGACTCGGCGCCAGCTTTGGGAGGTTGCCACGGCCCCTGCGGGGCCTCGCAATGACGGTGCCAGGGGCGGCGCCCGGGAGCCAGAGAAATTGGACCTCGTGCCCGAGCGTGGCAGGCTAGGCACATGATGAATCTGCGCCGGCCGGCACCCCCGACCGATCCCAGGGCCGAACGCGAGCGCATTCGGCGCGCCCTGATGTGGCCCATGCTCGGGGCCGGCATCCTGATCGCGATCCATGCGCTGCAGGAGCTGACCGGCGGTGACTGGTCACGCCTGGGCATCCTCCCGCGCGACGCGGTCGGGGTGCTGGGCATCATCACCTCGCCGCTGATCCACGGCTCCTGGGGCCACCTGCTGGCCAATGTCCCGACCCTCTGGGTGCTGGGCATGCTGACCCTCTACGGCTTTCCCCAGGCCACGCGCACGGCGGTGCCGCTGATCTGGCTGATGGGTGGACTGGGCGTGTGGCTGTTTGCCCGCGAGGGGCTGCACATCGGGGCGTCCGGCCTTACCCACGGTCTGATGTTCTTCGCGGTCGTGATCGGGATTCGCCGCCGCGATGCGCTGTCCATCGCGCTCGCCATCATCATCCTGTTCCTTTACGGAAGCATGCTGTGGGGCGTGTTCCCCAGTGGTCCCAAGGTGTCCTTCGAGGCACACCTGTTCGGCGCGGTGGTGGGCGCGGTCTGTGGCGGGCTCCTGTACCGGCGTGACCCGTTACCCCCGGCGCGCCGATCCTCCTGGGAGGACGACGACGAGACCGACCCGGAGACCCTGCGCAAGATCGAGCAGGGGCGGTTGGACGAGATCGAGCCAAGACAGCCGCCGGAGGAACCGGGGCGACGTGATTAGTCGGACACGTGTGTTGATGCGGTTCGCTACGCTCAGCGCATCCTACGATGATGTTTCCGGACCCGCAGATCGTAGGGTGCCGTGAGCGCAGCGAACCGCACCGCCCCCCTCTCACTGTCCGAAATACATCCGCACCCCCGCCATCAAGGTCAGACCCGGCGCTGGCTCGTAGTAGCGGCCGCCCGCCGCATTGATCCGGATGTTGTCGACATTGTCCGCATCGAGCAGGTTGTTGGCGGCGACGAAGGCCTCGGCACGGGTATCGCCCTGCTGCCAGAACCGGCCGGCGCGCAGGTTCAGCGTCGCCTGCGGCCCCACCTTCTCCGTGTTCGCGTTGTCCACGTAACGCGACCCCACATGCAGCGCGTCCACGGTCACGAACCAGGGGCCGTCGCGCCAGTCGGCCTCGACGAACAACTGCTCGCGCGGCAGCCCCGGCATCCGGTTGCCGTCATGGCGAACTCCCTCGGCATCCTCGAACTCGCGAAAACGGAAACGATTGAGGCTTGCAGCGGCGCTCAGGGTCCACTGTGGGTTCAACCGCCAGTCTGCGCTTAGCTCAACGCCATCGCGGGCCGTGCGCCCGGCGTTGGTATAGAACGTCCGGTCGCCCTGACCTTCAAGCTGGTACGGCGACAGCTCGTCGCGCACCCGGGTAGCGTAGACCGAGGCCTCCCAGGAGAGCTGCGGATTCTCGCGCCGGATACCGACCTCGATACTGCGCGCCCGTTGTGGGTCCACCTCGGGGTTGAAGCCGCCTCCGCCCTCCGGATTGGCAAACTCGGTGAAGGTCGGGGTCTCGAAGTTGGTCGCCACATTCACGTAGGCGCGATACTCGGGCCGGAAGTGCCAGATCAGCCCGGCCATGCCGCTGGTCTCGTCAAAGGTCCGCCGGCCCGATCGGTCCGTGACGTCATTACCGTCGTCAAACCGCTCGGCGAAGTGATCGTCGATGGACATGCGAATACGATCGTGACGGGCGCCGGCCACCAGGTTCCAGTCCGACCCGAGTGCGGTATCGGTCTGGACAAATACCCCGCGAGAGCGCGCCTGTTCACGCTGATCCAACGTCAGGTCGCCGATCGAAGGCGTGCCACCCGGGCAGTTCGCGGCTCCCTGAATGTCGGTACAGCGCCGGGTCCGGTCGTCGCGCTGCTCCTCCAGATCAACACCGGTCAGCACGCGGGTCGGCCCGATATCGCGCTCGTACTGGGCATTGACTCCAAAGAAATCGCGCTCGTAGGCGA
The DNA here is from genome assembly GCF_000377925.1 of Thioalkalivibrio sp. AKL12. Classification (NCBI taxonomy): domain Bacteria; kingdom Pseudomonadati; phylum Pseudomonadota; class Gammaproteobacteria; order Chromatiales; family Ectothiorhodospiraceae; genus Thioalkalivibrio; species Thioalkalivibrio sp. AKL12. Next base: position 138,075 of record NZ_KB898890.1, on the reverse strand, counting down.
CGCGGGAATCCCCGGGGAAGGGCAACTGCTGCGCATAGTCGCGCTGGGTCCAGAAGCCACCCAGACGCAGATCGCCCCCGGCCAAGGGCTGTTCCCATTGCAGGCCCGTGGTCAGCTGTTCGGCGGACTGGGTGCTGTCCAGCGCCGTGGACAGCGGGGCCGCGGCACGCCGGTCCTCGCGCATCTCCTCGCGGGTCAGGCCGCCGGGGTCATCGGTGCGCGGCGCATCCAGGTAGCGCAGGTGAAAGTTGAGGGTGCCGGCTTCCAGTTCCGAGGCGGTGTGCAGGCGCAGATAGCGCTTCTCGGCGGTGGACTGTTCGCGGTAGCCGTCGATGGCGAAATCATGTGCGGTCAGGGAATAGCGGTGGGTCCCATGGTTCTGCTCCGCCACCGCTTCGGCGCGCCGATAACCGTAGCTGCCCATCAGCACGCCGCTGCCGAAGCCGCGCGGATCCCGCCCATCGCGGGTGCGCGCAGCGATCACACCGCCGGAGGCATTGCCGTACAACGCCGCGCTGGGCCCGCGCAGCACTTCAATATCGCGCAGATTCAGCAGATCGATGGCATCCACCTGCGACTGCCCGTCCGGCGTGGTCTCGGGGATCCCGTCCTGGAGGATGCGCAGTCCACGCACCCCGAACGGGGCGCGCGAACCGAAACCGCGGATCGAGATTCGCGCATCCTGGGCAAAGTTGTAGCGGTTCTGCGCGAACAGCCCCGGCACACGGTTGAGCGCCTCGTCCAGCTGCAGGCCCTGGCGCCCCTCGGTGGCCTGGCGCTCGTCGACCCGGCTGACCGCCGCAGGCAGATCCGCCAGCGGGGTCGCCAGGCGCGGCGCCGTCACCGTGATCTCGACCGGATCGAGCCTCGGCGGCGCCTCATCCTCCGCCCATGCCGGGGCGAGCCCCAAGCCTGCCAGGGGAAGCACCAGGACGGCCCCGCTGAATGCGCCACGGGCATCCCGGCCACTCGCACTGAGCAACCGCTTCGGCACGCTGCCGTTACTCCCGGAGAATCAGCCGTTCGGTCAGGAGCTCGCCATGGCCGAGGAAGGCGTCATACAACGCGCGGCTGCGCTCCGCCAGAGGAGAACCCTCTTCCCAGGCGCCGGGCCGATCGAACGCTTCCCCGATGCGGTAGCCATTGCCAACGGCCTGCACGAAGGCCGCGACCGACCGTGTGGTCACCCGGGGGTCGATGACGCGCCCATCGGCGTAACTGAGGGCCGCGGGGATCGTCCCGTCCTCCAGCTGGTAGTCCAGCGCACCCAACAACAACCGGTCGATCGCACGTCCCACCTGGCCTTCCAGCTCCGGGGTGCGCTCGCCGATCAGGCCCGCGGTGCCCTCACGCTCGCGCAGTAGCGAGAAGCCGCCAGTCAGCTGATGCACGAAACGCCACTGCGCCGCGGTATCCACGTAATCGGCGGCTGCTCGGGCATTGCCGTCCTCGAATTTCAGCCGGGCCGGAAGGCCCCAGTCGCGCATCGGGCCATGGCCCGCCATTACCGCACCGGCAATGGCTGCGGCGCGATCCGCCAGGGTCGCGGCGCGTTCGGCATCCGCCGAGTCACCGTACAGGTACAGCATCTCGTAGAGCGCCTTGTGGCCGCGCAACATCGCTCCGATCTGGTCCAGCGACCACTCCGCGCCCTGGTCAAGCTGATAGATGCCGGCCTCCGCGTCCCATGCCGCCTCCGCAGCCTCGGCCATGGCCCGGGCGACCTCCACCAGATCCTCGCGCGAGTGGCCCAGCCAGCCCTCCAGCGCGGCACGCTCCATCTTACCCATATCCTCTGCGCCACCCGGTTTGTCCTGGCGCACCCAGGCGTACGTCGCGGCATGCAGCGCGTCCAGCCCGTAGGCGAAGCCGTCGGCTTCGGAATCATTCGCCGCATGCATGACCCCGTCGGCGTGGCGCTCGTTGACGACATGGCTGGTGAGGATAGAGATCAATGGCGAGGGCGTATGCGTCAGCTCGTCGTACAGACCGAGATGCTCGAAACGCCCGGCGCTGTGATGCATGTGATAGAGGTAGGCCGCATCGGCATAGACCGCCGGGGCCGCCTCGTCATCACCCCCTGCATGCGCCCGGATGCGGCCGTCGTCGACCAGCCGGCCGTGCACGGTATCCAGCAGCTCCAGCCAGGTCTGGCCGACGGACTGCATGGGATCCTCCGACAGATCCGGCCGGTAGCCCTCATGGCCAAGCTCGCTGTCGCGCATCAAGCGGCCCTTGACGGTCAGCGCCCCCAACACCATGAACGCATCCTCGGCGGCCATGCCCTTGGCATGCACCAGGACCCGCTCGTCCGCATCCAGCCCCTGCGCCACACCCACCGGGGTGGCCTGGGCGTTCGCCATACCCGCCAGTGTGAACGCCACGACCGTGGCCAGCGCCTTTACGGATGTCGTCATGATCTTCTTCCCCTGACGTGTGTTCGACATTCGGGCAGATCGTGTCGCCCTTGCCTGAGCAGACCGGGCACGCTTCGACCGGTTCCCCCGGATAGCCGTTGCGTCTACACAACAGTGTTGCCTTTTAACGCGATCTTCATCGCAGCTTAACCGGGGCGTCACCCGGCCTCCCCATGCTTGCGCCCTGTCGAGAGGCACTCGCGTCTCGCAAACGTTCAAACGCAAATAGGGGAGAAATCCATGAACCGCAAGCACCTGCTGACCAGCCTGATCGCCGCCGGCCTGGTCGTCCCGGCCCTGGCCACCGCCGACTGGACGCTGTACGGCCGCGCCCACCTGTCCGCCGACATCCTGGATGACGGCGCCGAATACAACGAATTCAACGTCTCGAGCAATTCCAGCCGCCTGGGCTTCAAGGGCGAGCGCGAATTCCGCGAACAGCTGGTCGGCATGTTCCAGATCGAGCAGCAGATCGATTTCGACACCAACGGCACAAACTTCGCGACCCGCGACACCTTTGTGGGCCTGAAGGGTTCCGAGTGGGGCATGCTGCGGATCGGCAAGTTCGACACCCCGTTCAAGCGCGCCCGTGGCCCGGCCAACTTCTTCGGCGATCAGGTCGGCGATATGCGCAACCTGACGCGCACCACGGCTCACGGCCGCTACGACGAGCGCTTCAACAACAGCATCCACTACCAGACCCCCAGCTTCGGCGGCCTGACCTGGAACATCCAGTACTCCAACGAGACCGGTGACGCCACGACCGGGGATGGAGCAGAAAACAAGGCCTACTCGACCTCGCTGAACCTCAGCATGGGCGACCTTACCGGCGCCCTGGCTTATGAAAAGCAGGAGAATGGGGCCAACGATCCTGACGCCTGGCGCCTGGCCGTCGGCTACCGCATCACCCCGGCCTTCCGCATTGGCGCCTTCTATCAGAACTCGGAAGTCGACAACACGCGAACTGTCAGCACCAACCCGGATGTCTTTGTAACCCCTGACATCGAAGCGGATATCTACGGCCTGGGCGGCCAGTTCCGCTTGACCCCGAGCATGTACCTGAACGGCCACGTCTTCCAGCTGGATTCCGATCTGGACGACGCCGACGCCACCATGTATGCCCTGGGTCTCGAATACCGCCTGGATAGCGATCTGCGCTTCTACGGCAACATCGCCATGGTCGACAACGACGATGCCTCGGCTCTGACGCCCTGGGGCGCCGCGCGCTCCTCCGGCCCCGGCGGCACCGCCGGCGAGAACGCAACCGCGTTTTCGATCGGCATGCGTTACGACTTCTGACCGAGCAATACCGGGGCCGGCGGCCAGGACCGCCGTCCCCGTTTTCCGAGCCCCGCCGGATTACGCCCCGGCGGGGCCTTTTTCGTTGGTGCCCAGCTCGCGGACGGCAGCGAGGTCAGTCGCGCAGGTGCTGATTGACGAAGCGGGTGACGCGGATCATGGCGTCGCGCGATGCGAGGTCGTCGGCGAAGGTGCGGTTGTTGCCGTTGCGGAAGTCGAAGCCGCGGCCCACGCCCGGGTATTCGATCCAGTGCACTTCGCCCCCGCGGCTTGCGAGACCATCGGCGGCCATGCGCGCGGTGCGGTGGCGCTGGTACTGCTCCTCGTCCCCGATCAGGATCATCATCGGGATCTCGAGCTCGTTGACCTCGTTGGCGTAGCGATACACCTGGTGCGGCTCGCCCAGGTTCGGGTCCTGCAGGTGCGGGTAGTAGCCGGCCCAGCAGGCGACATCCTCGACCTGGCGCTCGAAGGTGACGGCGACCTTGAGCGCCTTGTAGCCGCCACGGGTGATGGACACCAGACAGGCGCGGTCACCCACGATGTCGTCGCGTTCCAGCAGCACGTCCAGACCGCTGTTCAGATCACCTTCCAGCTCGTAATCATGGTCCAGCGGATGACTCTCCATAAAGCGGCCGGTGTACAGATCCGGCGCCAGCACGACGAAACCGCGCGCGGCCAGGCGCTTCACGTGCAGTTCGGCCAGATCGTCCAGGCCGCGCCGGCCATGGGTCCAGAGGATTGCGGGATAGTCCTCACCGTCCGCCGGACGGGCGACCATCGCCGGAATGCCGATGCCATCGCGCTCGTATTCGATGCGTTCGATCGCCACCTCGTGGTTTTCGAGATCGGCGTACATGACCCCGTCCTCCCACCAGTTGTCGTCCCACCACCAGCTATCGGAACCGGTGGGTTCATCGGCCGCCAGCGGGGCCGAGATCAGGGCCGTGGCGGCCAGCAGACAGAAAGAACGCAGCACTGGAAACATCGGAAACCTCTCGTGGTGGACGTACGGACGCGATCGTCCTCGAAAGACGGACGGCGCGGGTGCTTTCTTCCGAGGGTAGTGCAATCCCGCAGGCCGTGCCCATCCCGCCAGGTTGGGATCATGCGCCGCCGGGAAACCCCAGCTGGCGCCAGGCCTCGTAGACCACCACCGCGACGGCATTGGAGAGGTTGAGGCTGCGGCTGCCTTCGCGCATCGGGAGGCGCAGGCGATGCTCCGGCGGCAGGGTCTCCAGGACCGACTCCGGCAGACCGCGCGTCTCCGGGCCGAACAACAAGGCATCGCCATCGCGGAAGGTCGGGGCGTCGTAGCGGGCCTGCCCGCGCGTGGTCATGGCGAACACCCGGCCAGGCTGCACCGATTCCCGCCACTGGTCGAGGCTGTCATACTCTTGCACCCGGGCCAGCTCGTGATAGTCGAGCCCGGCGCGGCGCGCCCGCGCACTGTCCAGCTCGAAGCCGAGCGGGTGGATCAGGTGCAGCGCCGCCCCGGTATTGGCCGCCAGACGAATGATATTGCCCGTGTTCGGCGGGATCTCCGGTTCATAGAGGACGATGTGAAGCATGAGTGATTCGCGCACCGATCCGCGGCTGGCCCTGGAATTCTGCGGCCTGCATTTGAACACGCCGCTGGTGCTGCTGTCCGGCTGTGTCGGCTTTGGCGAGGAATACACCCGCGTGGCGGGTTTCTCCAACCGCGATGCCGGGGCCATCTGCCTGAAGGGCACCACGGGCGCCGCACGCCTGGGCAACGCGCCGCATCGCGTCTACGAGACCCCGGACGGGATGCTGAACGCAATCGGCCTGCAGAACCCCGGGGTCGACCACGTGGTGGACCACACCCTGCCGCAGCTGGATTTCGACGAGACGCGCTTCTTCGCCAACGTGTCGGGCTCCACCCTCGAGGAGTACATCGAGGTCACCCGGCGCTTCGACGACTCACCGATCGACGCCATCGAGATCAACATCTCCTGCCCCAACGTGAAGGAAGGCGGCGTCGCCTTCGGCAATGACCCGGACATGTCCGCCCGGGTGGTCGAGGCCTGCCGCAAGGTCACCTCCAAGCCGCTGATCACCAAGCTCTCGCCCAACCAGACCGACATCGCCGAGAATGCCCGGCGCTGCATCGAGGCCGGCACCGACGCCTTTGCGGTCATCAACACCCTGATGGGGATGGCAGTGGACGTGGAAAACCGCCGCGCGGTCATCGGCAACAACCAGGGCGGCCTGTCCGGCCCGGCGATCAAGCCGATCGCGCTGCTGAAGGTGCAGCAGGTCTATCAGGTGGCCGCGCCGCACAACGTGCCGATCATCGGCCAGGGCGGCGTGATGAATGCCACCGACGCGCTGGAATTCCTGATCGCCGGCGCCAGCACCGTGGGCGTGGGCACGGGCCTGTTCTACGACGCACTGTGCCTGCCGAAGATCCTGCACGGTATCAGCGACTACATGGACCGCCACGGCTACACCCACGTGCGCGACCTGACCGGCACCCTGCAACTGAACGGTGCCGTCTCCGCCTGCGCCCCGCCTGCTCCGCAGGATCCCACCACCTGAAAGGCCGGTTCACTAAAGAGCCTGTTGACCACGAAGCACACGGAGAAAGGCGCCAATTTTTCAGAGGGGTAGGATGCGTTGAGCCATGCGAAACGCATCGGGGGCGAGACACCCCGTGTGGCCGATGCGTTTCGCATGGCTCATCGGCATCCTACCCGTAACAAAACGATCCCTGGTTTTCTCCGTGTCCTCCGTGATCTCTGGGGTTAAATCGCCCTTGCCCTTCTTCGTGCCTTCGCGGTGAAAAGACCTACTCGTCGTCGAGGCCGAGCTCCTGGATCTTGCGAGTGAGGGTGTTGCGGCCCCACCCAAGCAGGGCGGCCGCCTGCTGGCGGTGACCACCGGTCGCGTTCAGGGCCTCGCGGATCACCGTGCGTTCCATCTGCGGCAAGACCGAGCCCAGCAGGTCGTGATCACCGCGCTGCCAGTGCTGACGGGCGACCTGGGCGAGTTCGGCGGTCCAGTCCCGCGGGCCGGCAGCGACACGGACCGGGGCACTCCCGGGCTCGGCACGGCTCTCGGTCGGCTGGTGCAACTCGGCCGGCAGGTCATCCAGGTGCACCTCCCGGCCCGATGCCATGACGGTGAGCCAGCGGCAGGTGTTCTCCAGCTGGCGGACGTTCCCCGGCCACGGCAGGCGCTGCAGCTCCGCGACCACCTCGGGGCGCATGGTCTTGGCCTCCACCCCCAGTTCCTGAGCGACCTCGGCCATGAAGTGCTGTACCAGCAACGGGATATCCTCCGGCCGCTCGCGCAGGGAGGGCACGTGGATGCGGATCACGTTCAGGCGGTGGAACAGATCCTCGCGGAACAAGCCCGCGCGGACGCGTTCTTCCAGGTCCTGGTGGGTCGCGGCGATGATGCGCACGTCCACCCGGATCGGGGTATGCCCGCCCACACGGTAGAACGTGCCATCGGACAGCACCCGCAACAGGCGCGTCTGCAGGTCGAACGGCATATCGCCGATCTCGTCGAGGAACAGGGTGCCGCCATCGGCCTGCTCGAAGCGGCCCTTGCGACTCTGGTTGGCCCCGGTGAACGCCCCGCGTTCGTGACCGAACAGTTCGCTTTCCAGCAGATCCTTGGGGATGGCCGCGGTGTTCAGCGCGATCAACGGCTGGTCGGCGCGCGGGCTGTGCTGGTGCAGGGCCCGCGCGACCAGCTCCTTGCCGGTACCGGACTCGCCATTGATCAGCACGGTGATATTGCTGCGCGAGAGCCGTCCGATGGCACGGAACATCTCCTGCATGGCCGGGGCCTCGCCGATGATCGGGGTCTCCTCGATCTCGGGACCGGCAGGGCCGTTCTCCTGCCCGGCACGGCGCGCCTCCAGCGCGCGCTGCACCAGGGCCACGGCCTCGTCCACGTCGAACGGCTTGGGCAGGTACTCGAAGGCCCCGGTCTGGTAGGCGCCCACCGCGCTCTCCAGATCGGAGAAGGCGGTCATGATGATGACCGGCGGCGGATCCGGGCGGGTCTGCATGCGGGCGAGGAAATCCAGCCCGTTCAGGCCCGGCATGCGGATGTCGGCGACGATGGTGTCCGGGACCGGATCGCGCTCGAGCGCCGCCCAGGCAGCGTCCGCGGTCTCGAAGCCGCGCACGGCGATCGCGTGACGCTGGAGGGCGCGTTCCAGCACCCAGCGAATCGAGTCGTCGTCGTCAATGATCCAGACGATGGGTTCCATCAGTGCGTCTCCTCCCGGCCCTGGGGGGAATCAATAGGAAGCAGGATGTCGAATGAGGTCGCCCCCGGGCGCGAATGGCATTCGATCAAGCCGTCATGCAGCTGGATCAGGCTCTGGGCAATCGGCAGCCCCAGCCCGGTGCCCTCGGCGCGCCCGGTGACCATCGGGAAAAAGATGCGTTCGCGGATCTCCTCCGGGATGCCGGGGCCGTTGTCGCGCACACTCAGTTTGGCCACCAGCCGGTGGCGCTTCCCGGAGATCGTGTACTGGCGCAGGATCCGCGAGCTCAGGGTGATCTGCCCCCCGTCTTCCAGCGCATGCACCGCGTTCTGCACCAGGTTGAGGATAGCCTGCACCAGCATGTCGCGATCGGCCTGCACGTCGGGAATACTGGGGTCGTAGTCGCCGCGGATCTTCAGCCCCAGCGGCAGTTGCACGCTGACCAGGCCCCGGACGTGCTCCAGGACCTCGTGCAGATTGACGGCCTCGCGCCGCGGCATGTTGTTCGGCCCCAGCATGCGGTCGACCAGGCTGCGCAGGCGGTCCGCCTCGCGGATGATGATCTGGGTGTATTCCTTGAGGCCCGAGTCGTCCAGCTCGCTGGCGAGCAACTGCGCCGCGCCGCGCAGCCCGCCCAGCGGGTTCTTGATCTCGTGCGCCAGCCCGCGCGTCACTGCACGGGTGATCGCCTGCTGCTTCTGCAACTGTTCCTCGCGGCTGATGCGCTCGTGGCGATCGATGGCGTTCAGTTCGAACAGCAGCTGGCCCGGCCGCTCGCCGGCGGCGTGCAGTGGCGTGATGATCACGTCGGCCAGGAAGCTGTCGGCTCGGAGGGGCTCCATCTGACGGGCACGCAGCGTGATCGGCTGATCCAGGGTCAGCGCCGAACGCAGGCGGTTGGCCAGATTCCGGTCCAGCTTGAGCCATTGCCCCAGTCCGTGGCCGACGATGCGTTCGCGACTAAGCCCGAGCAGGACCTCGGCCGCACTGTTCAGGCTCAGCAGGCGCAGTTCCGCATCGGTCACCAGCACGGCCGTGGAGAGGTCGTCCCACCAGGGCGGGGTGGTCATACCGGGATTGGCAGCGGGCGTAGTCATCGAAAGGCCTCAAGCAGGAATCGCGCCAAGCGAAAATCGCCGGGCGGGACGCTGAAGCCGAGGGCTGCGTCACACCAGGAGCCTGGCCGCCGACACCCTTGAAACCGAAACGCCCCAGAGTGGTGCAATAATAGCACCACTCTGGGGCGTCAACCGCACCACTTCGGTGCGCTATGCGCGTGGCGGCGTCAATTCGGGCCAGGCGTCACCGGCTGCGGCGCCCGGGGAGCCTGCGGTGCCTGCGGTGCCTGCGGTGCACCGCCCGACGGAAACTGCTGGGGCCGTTGCTGCTGTTGCTGGCTGCGCGGGATGGCCATGCGCAGCACGTTGAACTCGATGGTATCGCTGGCGCCCAGTTCCTGACCCGACTCGTCCACGACCCGCGCCTGCAGGGTATAGGCACCGCGGTTCAGGCCCTGGAAGGTCGTGCTCGTCGAGGCCCCCTCACCGGCGGCCTCCCCGTCCAGCAACCAGACCACGCGGTGGCCGGCATCGGCGTCAAGCGCCGGTTCAATCTCGAGCTCCGCGGTCACATTGCCATCGTTCGCCCGCACGCCCTCGCCATCCCCCGGCCGCGCGATGGCGACCCGCTGGTAGGCACCCTCCGCTTCGGGCTGACCGCGCGGGCGCACGGGGCGCTCGAGGATCTCGCGCGCGCCCTCCAGCGGCACGCCCCGCATCGGCTCACGCACATCGACCGATTCGCTACGGCTCCCCTCGGGGGGGCGGTCGCCGAAGTGGACATTGCCTTGATCGTCGGTCCAGCGATAGACGTCGGCACTCAGGAGCGCAGGGGCGAGAAGGGCGGCCAGGGGCAACGCCAGCCAGACAGCGATTCGGAACATGGGCTTTCCTCCTTGGAAGGCACGGATCCACGACCCCGCCTCGTTGTGTTTGCGAACGACTGGCCCAGGCGCCCCACACGTCAGCGCGGGCCGGCTGGGCCCTCAAGCCGCGGCGCGAACCCAGATACCCTGCAAGCGAGCCGCTTCTGCCTGAAGGGCTGCCAGCCGTTCGCGCTCGGCGCGCCCATCGGCCCCGGCCTCCAGTGCGGCGAGCCAGTCGTCCAGCGCAGCCAGGCGCAGCAGGGTTGGCGCCGCCCCTCGCTCGATGGCGGTCAACGGCCGCCGTCCGTTATATCCGGACAGCAACGCCCGGTAGCCCTCGGCATCCGGCCGCCCCGCGTCATCCACGGCGACCGCCAGGGCGAGCCGTGCGACCTGCCAGAAGGCCGGCACCGGCGCGGGCGGGAGGACCAAATCGGCCAGGCCGGCGCCCTCCGGATAGATGCGGACCGTCTGCCAGACGCTTCCCGCCAGCGGCAGGTCCTCGAAACGGTACAGCCCCTGATGGTGCAGCTCGGCATCCAGGATCGTCCGCGATTCGGCATCCAGCGAAGACGTGATTGTGTCCGCACGCTCGCGCATCCTCTGCTGCAGCACGCCGCGGCGGTAGCCGTCTCCAGCGGGCAGGGCGCCGGCCGTGTGGCGGCCCTGCCAGTCGGCCGCGCGCTCGCCCAGGGCCTCCAGGCTGCCAGGCCCCTCGGCCGCGACCGTGCCCTGAATGGCCTGGCCACGCTCGAGCACCAGGACCACCTGCCCGGCCGCATCATCCGTACCCCGGCCGATCACACGGCCACAGCCAGCAGGGACCTTGCCGAGTGCCTGCTCCAGGGCCGGCGCCGCAGCAGCCGGCAGGCGCAGGCACTGCACCGGCCGGCCGTCGAGTTCCGGCCCCTCGGGACCGACCGTCAGTGCCAGATCGGCAAGCTCGCCACAGCGCTGAATTTCGGATTCATTCATTACCATCGGAAAATCACCCAGGACGGGGGTACAAAGTCGGGATCCAGCTCGTTGCGGCGACCATCCAGCGTGCCATCGCCGGTGGTATCAATCAGGTAGTAGGTCGGGCCGACCGCGGGCGTAACCTCGACCATGACCAGCTCGCCGCCCATGCGGTACTCGCGCCGCGTCTCGCCATCGCGCTCGATAATGATGATGTCGGCCTCTTCCAGGGAGCGCTGCTCGCGGGCGCGCTCGTCCAGCACCGGGGGCGGCGGATCGGCAGCCTCGTCCAGTTCCGGCGGCGGCGGGGCATCCCCCCACTCGCGGTCTTCCTGCGCCAGCGCCGAACCGGGCACCAGCAGCAGGGCCGCCAGCAGCGACAGGGGCAGGCTCAGGCGGGTCGGGGTCATCGTCACAGCTCCATCAGTCGTTTCTTTTCTTCCGCGGACGGCTCGAAGCTGCGCGTCTCGTAGTGCTCGAAAATCGCGCTCACCACATCCTCCGGCGAATCTACCAACGAGTATAGCTGCAGGTCCTCCTCGTCGATGGTGCCCTGTTCCACCAGGGTATCCTGGAACCAGTCGAGCAGCCCCTTCCAGAACTCGCTGCCCACGAGGACCACGGGGATACGCCGAGTCTTGCCGGTCTGCACCAGCGTCAGGATCTCCGCCAGCTCGTCCAGTGTGCCAAAGCCGCCCGGCAGGACCACGTAGGCGGATGCATACTTCACGAACATCACCTTGCGCGAAAAGAAGTGGCGAAAACCGAGCCCGATGTCCTGATAGGGATTGGAACTTTGCTCGTGGGGCAGCTGGATGTTCAGGCCGATGCTGGGCGAGTGCCCGGCGAAGGCGCCCTTGTTGGCCGCCTCCATGATGCCCGGCCCGCCACCGCTGACCACCGCAAAGCCGGCATCCGACAACTGGCGCGCGGTCGTCTCGCCCAGCTGGTAATAGCGATGTTCCGGGGGAAAGCGTGCAGAACCAAAGATGCTGACCGAGGGCTTGATGTGCGCCAGGCGCTCGAAGCCCTCCACGAACTCCGCCATGATCTGGAAGATCTTCCAGCTTTCACGGGTCAGGGCAGAGTCATCAATCGGACGCAGGCCCGGGTGTTCGGCACGTTCACGGTTGTTCATGCGGCGGGTTCCTCGGATGGAGACTCAAGCGTAACGGGCGCCCCGCGTCCATACAAACGTATCCATACAAATGGCCCGCACGAATGGGCGCCTCACGGCCAGCCCTGTAGAATGGCGCGCGTTCCCTGTCCGGATTCCGCCTGCATGTCGCAACCGCCCCTCGTCCTGGTCGACGGCTCGTCCTACCTGTTCCGCGCGTTCCACGCCCTGCCGCCACTGACCGCGCCGGATGGCGCCCCGACCGGCGCGATGATCGGTGTGGCCAACATGCTGCGCAAGCTGCGCGCGGACTACGGGCCGGAGCACATGGCGGTGGTGTTCGACGCCAAGGGCAAGACCTTCCGCGATGACATCTACCCCGAATACAAGGCCACCCGCCCCCCGATGCCGGATGAGCTGGCGGCCCAGATCGAGCCTCTGCACGAGCTGGTCCGGGCGATGGGCCTGCCGCTGCTGTGCGTCGGGGGTGTCGAGGCCGACGACGTGATCGCGACCCTGGCCGACCAGGCGGCGCGCGCCGGCCACGCGGTGGTGATCTCCACCGGCGACAAGGATCTCGCCCAGCTGGTGGATGACCGCATCACGCTGGTGAACACCATGAGCGGCGTCACCCTGGACCCGGACGGCGTGCGGGAGAAGTTCGGCGTCGCCCCGGAGCAGATCGTCGATTATCTCGCGCTCATGGGCGACAGCGTCGACAACATCCCGGGCGTCGACAAGGTCGGCCCGAAGACCGCGGCCAAGTGGATCGCGAAGTACGGCGACCTCGACACCATCCTCGAGCAGGCCGACGACATCGGCGGCAAGATCGGCGAGAACCTGCGCGCGGCCACCGACCGGTTGCCGACCTCGCGCGAGCTGATCACGGTCAAGCGCGATGTCCCGCTGGATGTCGGCCCCGACGACCTCGCGATCCAGGAGCCGGACCATGACCGCCTACTGGAGATGGTGCGCCGCTACGGCTTCACTCGCTGGCGCGCGGAACTGGAGGGCGGCAACGGCGATACCGCCGCCGACAACCCCGGACCCGCGCAGACGAAGGGCGACTACCAGACCGTTCGCGAAGAGGCCGATTTCGCTGGGCTACTGGAGCGCCTGGACAAGGCCGAGCGCGTGGCCTTCGACACCGAGACCACCAGCCTGGATGCGATGCGTGCCGAACTGGTCGGCATGTCGTTCGCGTTCGAGCCGGGTACCGCGTACTACCTTCCGCTCGCCCATACCGGGCCGGATGCGGACCCGCAGCTGCCGTTCGACACGACGCTGGAACGCCTGAAGCCGTGGCTGGAGTCCCCGGACCACGGCAAGCTCGGCCATCACCTGAAGTACGACCGCAACGTGCTGGGCAATCACGGCATCACCCTGCGCGGGATCCAGGACGACACCCTGCTCGAATCCTTCTGCCTGGACGCCGGCGCCAACCGCCACGACCTGGACTCCCTGGCCGAGCGCCACCTGGACTACAAGACTACGCACTACGAGGACGTGGCCGGCAAGGGCGCGAAGCAGATCCCGTTCGCCGAGGTGGATATCGGCATCGCCACCGATTACGCCGGCGAGGATGCCGACATCTGCCTGCAGCTGGATGCGGTGTTCCAGCCGCGCCTGAAGGAAGCGGAAGGCCCGGCCTTCGTCTACCGCGAGATCGAGATGCCGCTGGTCCCGGTCCTGGCGGATATCGAGCGTGCAGGCGTGAAGGTCGACCCGGACCAGCTCGGCGCGCAGAGCCAGGCGCTGCTGACCGAGATGGAACGTATCGAGCGCGAGGCCTTCGAGGAGGCTGGTGGCGAGTTCAACCTCGGCTCGCCCAAGCAGATCCAGGAGATCCTGTTTGAACGCCTGGGGCTGCCGGTGCTGCGGCGCACGCCCAAGGGCCAGCCCTCGACCGCCGAGGACGTGCTGGAACAGATGGCGGGTGACTACGCCCTGCCACGCCTGATCCTGGAACACCGCGGGCTGTCCAAGCTGCGCAGCACCTATACCGAGACCCTGCCCCGGCGCATCCACCCCAAGACCGGGCGGGTGCATACGTCCTATCACCAGTCGGGTGCGGCCACCGGGCGCCTGTCGTCGTCGGAGCCAAACCTGCAGAACATCCCGGTGCGCACCGAGGCCGGGCGGCGCATCCGGCAAGCGTTCATCGCCGAGGCGGGCCACCAGCTGCTGGCGGCCGACTACTCGCAGATCGAGCTGCGCATCATGGCCCACCTGTCGCAGGACGCGGGCCTGCTGCGCGCCTTCGCCGAGGGGCAGGACATCCACCGCGCGACCGCCGCCGAGGTCTTTGGCACAGAGCCAGACCAGGTCTCGAACGACCAGCGCCGGGCGGCCAAGGCGATCAACTTCGGCTTGATCTACGGCATGTCCGCCTGGGGGCTGGCGCGCAACCTCGGCATCGAGCAGGGCGAGGCGCGCGAATACATCGACCGCTACTTCAATCGCTATCCCGGCGTGCACGACTATATGGAGAAGGCGCGCGCCAGCGGGCGCGAGAACGGCTATGTCGAGACGCTGTTCGGTCGCCGCCTGTACCTGCCGGAGATCAACAGTCGCAACGGCGCCCGGCGCCAGCAGTCCGAGCGCGTCGCGATCAACGCCCCGATGCAGGGCACGGCCGCCGACATCATCAAGCGCGCGATGGTACGGGTCGCGAACGACCTGTCAGAGGCGCGAATCGATGCCCGCATGATCATGCAGGTACACGATGAACTCGTATTCGAAGTCGCCGACGACGCACTGGATGCGTTGACCGACCTCGTGCGCCAGGCCATGAGCGGCGCCGCCGATCTCGACGTGGAGCTGGTGGTGGATATCGGCGTCGGCGCCAACTGGGACGATGCGCACTAAATGACGGACGCGCCCGCCATGCGCTTCAATCGGGTCGCCCCCTGGCTGGTCGCGATCCTGTTGCTGGCTACGGCCTGGGTGCTGGCTGATCGCTATCTGGACACCGGCGGTTCGGGCGACGTCACGATTCTCCAGCCGGGCGAGTGCGATCTGAACGTCGCCCCCTGCACCGCCACCCATCCGGCAGGCGGCACGCTCACCCTCGAGATCGCGCCGCGCCCGGTGCCGATGCTGCAACCCCTGGCCCTGACCCTGGATCTGGATGCGACCGCGCGGACCCACTTGGGCGACCCGGAGGCCCTGGAACTGGACCTGGCCGGGGTGGAGATGTACATGGGTTTTCAGCGCCCGCGACTGGAACATACCGGCGACGGCCGCTACGCCGGCGAGACGACGCTGCCCATCTGCACCACCGAGGCCATGACCTGGGCCGCCACCGTCATGCCCGCGGGCGACCCCGATGCGGCCCGGGTCCAGTTCCGCTTCGTCACCCGCCGCAGCCACAGCGACACACCCTGAGGGAGATCGACATGCAGCGCATTCCGCTGAGCAGCCTGTTATGGGCGCTGGCCGTGCTGGCGGCCGGCGCCCTGCTCGTCTTCGTGATGCTCCGCCCGGCACCGCCGCCCGTACCCCAGGGGGCCGACCACGAACGCCTGCCGGTGGCGGATGCGGTATCCGGCGGGCCGATCGAACTGCCGGTATCCACCGAGGGCAACCGGTTCCGGCTCGCGGACCTGGAAGGGCAATACGTCTGGGTGTACTTCGGCTACACCGCCTGCCCGGATGCCTGCCCCACCAGCCTGGGCTGGATCAGCGCCGCGCTGGATCGCCTGCCCCCGGAACTGGAGGACAAGGTCGCCGCGGTACTGGTGAGCGTCGACCCGGAACGCGACGACGCCCAGCGCCTGGAAACCTACGTCGGCCACTTCCACCCGGCCATCCAGGCCGCCACGGGTTCCCACGAGGAGCTACGCCCCATCACCGAACGCTACGGGGTGTTCTACGAACGCACCGAGATCGACTCGGCCATGGGGTATGTGGTGGATCACAGCTCGTCCACCTACCTGATCGGGCCCGAAGGCGAACTCCTGGAGATCCACCCGCACGGGACATCGGCAAGCGAGCTGGTGGCTACCTTGCAGGCCCGAATAGAGGGCCATGAGGGCCGCGAATAAGTTCGCCCCTTTCACGCAGGACGCCTGTGTGAGGCCGGGGCAATCGATTCTGTGAAAAAATTCGCAATCCAGACGGATCCGGCCGGAACTTTGCCCGGACGACGCTTTCTCACTTCATAAGCGCTCTAGCCCAGCGCGGCCCGCTTCTCTCCCTGAGCGGGCACTAGGCCTCTCCCCCCCCTGTAGAGGCCGAAATTAGCCCCGGTCCCACCCCAAGGCCGGGGCTTCTTTTTGTCCAAGCCTCCTGACCCAACGCCTGACACCCGGCCCCATGCCCGTGGCTCAACCGGACTCGTGGTCAACCAGCCAGTCGCCGAGCAGGCCGCGCAAATCGTCCACGCCCTGGTTTTTCAGGGAAGAAAAGGTCTGCAGCGTCGCCTCCACGCCCATGACCTCGAGCTCGCCATGGGCCTTGCGCAGCTGCCGATCGGCCTCCTGGCGCGAGAGCTTGTCCGCCTTGGTCAACACACAGTGCAGGCGGCAGCGCTCCAGCGGGACCCACTCCAGCAGCTGGCGATCCAGGTCCGTCAGCGGGCGGCGGATATCCATGATCAGCACCAGCCCGATCAGGTTTTGGCGCGTCCGCAGATATGCCCCCAGCAACTGGTCCCACTCGGCCCGCTTGCCGGCCGAGACCTTGGCAAAGCCGTAACCCGGCAGGTCCACCAGCCGCCAGTGCTCGGCCGGCGGCAGGCTGAACAGGTTGATCTCCTGGGTGCGTCCCGGTGTGCGCCCGACCCGCGCCAGTGCCTTGCGCCCGCACAGGGCATTCAGGGCACTCGACTTACCGGCATTGGAACGCCCGGCAAAGGCGATCTCGACGCCGGCATCCTCGGGGAGCTGGGATAGCTGAGCCACCCCGCGCATGAAGGCGGTCTCGCGGAATCGGGGTTGCATGGGGGGATACAGTCCTTGGCCGAGTGCGGGGCTCGGTTTATTTTTGAGTACAAATTAGCATTGTGCTATAAACTGCGCCCCTTATGTTGATCGCCCTACCATGGGGCACAAGGAACGGGTCGAGACCCGGCACGCATTTACAAGCAGGAGATTCTCCATCATGAACCACAAGCTTTCCGCTCTCTTTGCTGCCCTGTCCGTATCCCTGCTGCTCCCGCTGTCGGCGGCCCAGGCGGGCGATCCTCAGCGCGGCCAGGAACTCTCCCAGTCCTGCGCGGCTTGCCACCAGGCTGACGGCAACAGCGTCAACCCGGAATGGCCCAAGCTCGCCGGCCAGCACCCGAAGTACACCACCAAGCAGCTGCAGGATTACAAGTCCGAGCGCCGCGTGAACAGCCTGATGCTGGGCCAAGTCGCCAACCTGGACGAGCAGGACATGCGCGACCTTGCGGCGTTCTACGCCGAACAGAGCATCAGCAGCGGCACCGCCGACGAAGAAGTCGTCGAGCGCGGCGAACAGATCTACCGCGGCGGCATCCCGTCGCAGAATGTCGCCGCCTGCATCGCCTGCCACGGCCCCAACGGCAACGGCAATCCGGAAGCGATGTTCCCGGCCGTCGCCGGCCAGCACGCGCAGTACAGCGCCGACCAGCTGCGCTACTTCCGCAGCGGCGATCGCGCCAACGACAACGGTCGCATGATGCGCAACGTCGCGCGCAACATGTCGGATTCCGACATCGAGGCCGTGTCCCAGTACATGGCCGGCCTGCAGACCGGTAACTGATCCGGTCCGCAGTTGCGCCGCGCAGGATCGGCGGCGAAGCGACCCAGGGAAGGGGCGGCCTCGGCCGCCCCTTTTTGTTGGGCGCAAGAAAAACACGCTTTGCGGGAATGCCTTCGTAGCCGCTTGCGTCATGGTGGGGCACGACCGAACTCCTCGGCACGCCATCGGTCCACCCAGTGCTCGCGGAACGCCCGTGCAGTTTGTCTTGGAAATTGAACCCCCTCGGGTTGCTTCGCATAGTCGCCAGGGTTAAAGCAGGTTTCAGAATGTCGAATATCGATCAGGCCGCAGACGCCAGCCCGTCCTCCGCATCTCGCCAGAAAGCCGCCCGCAAGCCGCGGCGTAGCCGCATCCTTGTGGATTTCATGGGCTCGATGACCCTCGCGATCACCTTGTTGGTGGCGCTCGCGATTGCGTCGGTCATCGGCACTGTCCTGGTACAGAACGAACCCTATACCGAGTACCTGATGGACTACGGTCCGTTCTGGCACGAGATCTTTGCCGGCATGGGGCTGTACCAGGTCTATTCGGCCACCTGGTTCCTCCTGGTCGTCGCCTTCCTGGTGATCTCCACGTCATTCTGCGTCTACCGCCAGACCCCTGGATTGATCAAGGATCTGCGTCGCTACAACACACAGGTCAAGGAAAAGTCGCTGCGCTCGTTCAATGCCAGCGCCGAGGCGGACCTGGATCAACCGCAGGATGAATTCCTGCAGCATACCCACCGCGTACTCAAGGCCCAGGGGTTCCGGGCCCGCGAGAAGAGCACCGACGGCCAGACCGTCATTGCCGCGATGCGCGGGCGCTGGAATCGCCTGGGCTACCTGCTGACCCATGTCGGTATTGTCGTCATCTGTGTCGGTGCCCTGGCCGATGGCACGACCCTGCTCAAGATCAACGAATGGCTGGGGAACCTGGAGATCGAGACCCGCAGCGTGCCGATCTCCGAGGTCCCCCGCTCAGCCTGGATCCCGGACTGGAACCCGTCCTTCCGCGGTTCGGTGGAGATCCCCGAGGGCGCCTCGGCCAACGTGGTCTTCCTGCCGATGCGGGAGGGCTATTTCGTCCAGGAACTGCCGTTCCGCATCGAACTGGAGGAGTTCCGCATTGAGCGCTTTTCCACCGGCGCCGAGAGCTCCTACGAATCGGACCTGATCATCCACGATCCGAACCGCGACGAGCCGCTGCGGCATACGATCTCGGTCAACTATCCGCTGATCTACAACGGCTACGCCATCTTCCAGGCCAGTTTTGCCGACGGCGGCACCCGCCTGGACATCGACGCCATCCCGCTGGGTCCCGAGGCGCTGCAAGCGCTCGAAGTCCCCGGCCGCGTGTTCCAGGAGATGGACATCCCGACCCCGGATGGCGATACCCGTACCATCGAGTTCACCAACTTCCAGCTGGAGAACGTGGTCCCGCTCCTGAATGAAGAAGGCGTGCGCGAAAACCGGCACATGGGCCCGAGCTTCGACTTCCGCCTGATGGATCGCACCGGCCATGGCCTGTACTACCGCAACTACCAGCGCCCGGCCCTGCAGGAAGGAGCGATGTATTTCCTGAGCGGCGTGCGCGAGAGCCCGGCCGACGAGTTCCATTACCTGTTCCTGCCGGCCGATGCCGACAACTCGCTGGAACGTTTCCGCACCTATCTGGCCATGCTGCACAACCCCGAGGTGCGCAACGAGATCGCCCGCCAGGTCGCCCGTGACGACGACACCGTCGAGGGGTCGCAGAACCAGGCGATTGCGCAAACCGCGGCCGAGTTGATGGGGCTGTTTGCCCAGGGCGGCTACATGGCCGTGCACAACGAGATCGAACGCCGCGTCCCGGCCGATCGCATCGAGGAAGTACGTGACCTGATGGTCCGCATCCTTCACGCCGGCCTCCAGGGGCTTTACATGGAGGTCCTGCAGGACGAGGGTGTGGTCTCGATCCAGGAAGAAGAACAGCGCTTCCTGGAGGACACAATCTCGGCGATCAACGCGATCAGCCTGTATCAGTCGCCGTTCTTCTTCCACCTGAAGGACTTCGAGCACCGCGAGGCCTCGGGCCTGCAGATCGCCCGCGCCCCGGGCCAGAGCACGGTGTACGTCGGCAGCACCATGCTGATTGTCGGGATCTTCCTGCTGTTCTACGTGTCCTATCAGCGCCTGTGGATCATGGCGCGGCGGCGCGAGGACGGCGAAGGCACCCACGTGGTGATGGCCGGCACCAGCAACCGCCATCAAGTGGAATTCGAGGAACGTTTCGCGCATCTTAAGCGCTGGATCATCGATCAGAAGCCAGTCGGCAACGCCGATGACAGCACCCGTGAATCAAACAACAAGAACGACTAGAAGTTAATCAGTCGGAGGAGCGATCCATGTCAGTACCCCACGAGGCCCTGGATTTCGAACGGCCCGGCATCTTCCGGCGCATTCAGCTGCGCGACTGGGCGTATATCGCCCTGACCATCGCGGTCGGCGTAATTGCCTTCTGGCAGTACGGCCACATGATGGACCGCTACGACACCGGCGGCCTGATCCTGGCCGTGGGTCTCAGCGCCTGGATGGGCTGGTTCTGGCGACCATGGCAGGCCTTCTCGATCATCGTGGGCGTACTCGCACTGTTCGGGATCTGGTTATACGCCGATGACCTCGCCCGCGGCAGCACCAACTTCTGGCTGAACTACGTCGGTTCCGGTCAGGCCGGTGTCATGTGGATGAGCGTCTTCCTGTACCTGTCCACAGTCGCCTACGTCACGGGCCTGTTCAGCCGCTCCGACTTCCCCACCCGCGTCGGCGGGGCTTTTGCCTGGATCGGCGCCGGCGCCGGCTTGATGGCCCTGCTCGTGCGCTGGCGCGAGATCTACCTGACCGACCCGACCTGGGGCTACATCCCGGTGGCCAACCTCTACGAGGTGTTCATCCTGCTGGCCGCCATGACCACCCTGATGTACCTGTACTACGAGAGCCGCACCGGCCAGCGCACCATGGGTGCGTTCGTGATGCTGGTTATCGCCGCGTCGGTCACCTTCCTGCTGTGGTACATGTTCAGCCGCGGCGCGCAGGAGATCGAACCCCTGGTCCCGGCGCTTAACAGCTGGTGGATGAAGATCCACGTGCCCACCAACTTCGTTGGTTACGGCGGCTTTGCCATCGCCGCCATGCTGGGCGTGGCCTACCTGATCAAGCACCGTCTGGAACGGACCCGCCCGGACGCCGCCATCACCCAGCGCATTCCCAGCAAGGAAGCGCTGGATAGCGTGATGTACAAGGCCATCGCAATCGGCTTCGCCTTCTTCACCATCGCCACCGTGCTCGGCGCGATGTGGGCCGCCGAGGCCTGGGGCGGCTACTGGACCTGGGATCCGAAGGAGACCTGGAGCCTGATCCTGTGGCTGACCTACGCGGCCTGGCTGCACATGCGCTTTACCAAGGGCTGGCGCGGTCCGGTCATGGCCTGGTGGGCGATCATCGGCCTGTTCGTCACCACCTTCACCTTCCTGGGTGTGAACATGTTCCTGTCCGGCCTGCATTCCTACGGAGAACTGTAAATGAAGCGTCGTGAATTCATGGGCGCTCTGGGCGGCGCCGGCCTGCTGCTCGCCACCGGTACCAGCCTCGCGGCCGAATACCGCGAAGGTCAGCACTACCGCGCCATCCAGCCGCCGCTCGACACCGGCCTGGAGGACGGCAAGATCCAGGTCGTCGAGATCTTCTGGTATGGCTGCCCGCACTGCTACGAATTCGAGCCCAAGGTCCAGGCGTGGAAGCCCGGCCTGGCCGACGACGTACAGTTCGAATACCTGCCAGCACCGATGAACGATGTCTGGGCGCTGCATGCCCGGGTCTACTACACCGCAGAAAAGCTGGGCGTGCTCGACGAAGTGCATCAGGCGTTCTACGACGCGATCCACGATCAGGGCCGCCAGCTGCGCTCGGAAAGCGCCATCCTGCGCTTCATCAACCAGCGCGGACTGGACGCCGACGAGTTCCGCGAAACCATGCGCTCCGACGCGATTCGCCAGCGGATCGTCGAGGCCACCGAGGCGGTACAGGACTACGGCGTGGGCGGCGTCCCCACCCTGGTCGTCAATGGCGAGGCTATCGTCTCGGCCAGCATGGCCGGCGGGCACGACGAAATGCTGGAGGTTGCCGACTACCTGATCGAACGTGCCCGCGGCTAACGCGGGCCCGTTCCGGCGGGTTCGGCCATGAGCGATCCGACCACCGCGCAGCGTCTGGTCGAGTGCCTCGAACAGGAGGGCGTTGAACGCATCTTCGGCCTCCCCGGGGAAGAGAACATGGCCGTTCTCGACGCCCTGGCCGATTCCCCCATCGAGTTCGTCACCACCCGTCACGAGCAGGGCGCGGCCTTCATGGCCGACGTTCACGGGCGGCTGTCCGGCAAGGCGGGCGTCTGCCTGGCGACCCTGGGGCCCGGTGCCACCAACCTGATCACCGGCGTCGCCGACGCCAACATGGATCACGCCCCCCTGGTCGCAATTGCCGGCCAGGCCAGCACCCATCGGCTGCACAAGGAATCGCACCAGGTCCTCGACCTGAAGGGCCTGTTCCAGCCGATCACCAAGTACAGCTCACAGGTGCTGGAACCCGAGATTCTGCCCGAGGTGATCCGCAAGGCCTTCAAGTGGGCCGAAGGCGGCAAACCCGGTGCCAGCTTCATCGAGCTGCCAGAGAACATCGCCTCGCTGCCGTGCCCGAATCCACCCTTGCCGGTACATGCCGGCCCGGCCGCCGTACCGGCCGAAGCCTCCCTGGAGGCGGCCGCGCGCCTGCTGAACGAGGCCCGGCACCCGCTGATCCTGGCCGGGAACGGCGTGATCCGTTCCGGCGCCAGCGGCGCCCTGGCCATGCTCGCCAGCGCCCTGAACATTCCGGTCGCCAACACCTTCATGGCCAAGGGCGTACTGCCGTTCCGCCACCCGCTGGCGCTGGGCTCGGTCGGCCTGCAAAGCCAGGACTTCGTGAATTTCGGCTTCCACAAGGCCGATGTGATCGTCTGCATCGGCTACGATCTGGTCGAATACCCGCCCAGCTTCTGGCATCCGGACGCCGACCGGACCCTGATCCATATCGACTCCGCGCCGGCCGAGATCGACGGTCACTACAATGTGACCGCCGAGGTACTGGGCGATCTGACGACCTGCCTGCACCGCCTGGCGGAACAGGTTAGCCCCCGCGAAGAGACCATCCTGCGCCCGCTACGCCAGAGCCTGATCGACGACATGAACGAGCACCGCAACGACACTCAGGTGCCGCTCAAGCCGCAGAAGCTGATCTGGGATCTGCGCACCGCCGCCGACCTCGACGCGATCATGATCACCGATGTGGGCGCGCACAAGCTCTGGATGGCGCGCATGTTCCGCTGCGAGCTACCCAATACCTGTCTGATCTCCAATGGCTTTGCCAGCATGGGCATTGCGCTGCCGGGCGCCATTGCCGCCGCCAAGCTCCACCCCGAACGCCAGGTGGTCGCGGTCACCGGCGATGCCGGCTTCCTGATGAACGTGCAGGAGCTGGAAACGGCGGTTCGCCTGGGCCTCAACTTCGTTGTGCTGATCTGGAACGACAACGCCTACGGCCTGATCGAGTGGAAGCAGGTGCGCGAATATGGCCGCAAGGCCTTCGTCGAGTTCGGCAATCCGGACTTCGTGCAGCTGGCGCAGTCGTTCGGGGCGCACGGCGTGCGCATCGAACCCGGCGACAGCCTGGAGATGGCGCTGCGCGAGGCCCTGGTAACACCCGGGGTCACGATCATCGACTGCCCAGTGGACTACAGCGAGAACATGAAGCTGACGGAACGTTTGGGCGAACTGGTTTGTCCATTCTGACAACGCGGACTTCCCCGCCAGCAGGAGACGACCCGCGATGACCTCGATCGCGTCCGGCCATGATCGCACCGCGCCCACCGGGCCCGAGGGCGCGACACAACCGGAAGCCTCCACCCCGGAACGCCTGGGATATCACCACGAGCAGGGCAGCCAGCGCCTGCGGCTCTTGAGCTTCAACGCCCAGGTCGGCATCCACTCCTCCCGGTTGCATCACTACCTGACCAACAGCTGGAAGCACGTGCTCCCCTACGGTGGGCGCATGGACAACCTCGACCGGGTGGCGCGCTTTATCTCGGAGTTCGACATCGTCGGTGTGCAGGAACTGGACGGGGGTAGCCTGCGCAGCAACTTCGTCGATCTGGCCTCCTATCTCTCCGAACGTGCGCATTTCCCGTATACCTACAACCGGATCAACCGCGATCTGGGGCAGTTCGCCAAGCACTCCCTCGCCCTGTTCTCGCGCCTGGAGCCGGACCGGGTGCAAATGCACCGTCTGCCCGGAGCGCTGCCCGGCCGCGGCGCGATCGAGGCCCGCTACGCCATGGGCGACGGCGAGGAGCTGGTGCTGTTCCTGCTGCACCTGGCCCTGGGCAAGCGCACGCGGAAATCCCAGCTGGCCTACGTCGCGGAGCGCATCCAGGATTTTCCGCATGCCATCGTGATGGGCGACCTCAACTGCCAGCAGGACAGCGAGGAACTGCGGCAACTGATCGCGCGTACCGGGTTGATGGAGCCGATGGCCTGCCCGGCCACCTATCCCGCCTGGGACCCGCGCCTGGTGTTCGACCACATCCTGCTGACCCCCGACCTGCACGTCAGCGACGTGCGTGTCTACAACGTGGCGCTCTCCGACCACCTGCCGGTCGGTATCGAGATCGAACTGCCGCAGCGCCAGGCCCTTCATGATCCAGCGCACTAAACCGATGTCGAAAGACGGGTACGGTTCGAGCGCCAGTGTGTACATTAGTCCGTGTTTCCCTGGCATCCACCCCATTTCCGCGTTTAAATAGGCGCGCCTACTATCCGGGATTTCCCGATGTCCGACAGCGATCTGCGCAAGACCATTATCGAGCTCGAGCGCTCGCTGGATCGGGAGCGCGCCCTGCAGGACGCGATCCGCCGCGTCGCCCTGCGATCGCTCGCGGTGGTCTCCGCGAAGGTGCCGGCACTGGAAGGCGCCGTGCGCGACCTGACCCGCGCCATCGAATCCGACCCCGGCGACACCGCCTGGCTGGATCGCCTGAGCGGCCAGCTGGCCGATGCCGTGCGCTCCAGCGATCAGCGAGAGGACCTGGCCGACGGCATCCTCGCGGTCGTCCAGCGTGGCCTGCTCGGCTTCGAATTCCTCGACCCCGAGCTGGAGGCCCTCACCCGGGCCGCCGATCGGCGCGACAAGGCAGAGATCGAACGCACCCTCACACGCCTCTTTTCGGTGATGCACGACAAGTGCGAACAGGCAATGACGGAGCGCGAAGAACTCACCGAGGTCGTCGGCGAGATCTGGCACCGCCTGGAAGACGTGGATACCGCCCTGTCCGAAGACGAGGCGCGCGGCCAGCGCGCCCGGGAATCGGTCTCCGAACTGCACGCGGGGATCTCCGGGGATGTCGAACACATCAAAGGCCGGGTGGTCGACGTCGAGGACCTCGCGACGCTGCGAACCGAGGTGACCCGCGGTCTCGACCGCATGGTGGAGCGCGTCACCACGTTTCGGAACGAGCAGGAAGACGAACTGCAGGTGGTGCAGGAACGGAACCGCCTCCTGCGCTCCAAGGGCCGCAGCCTGGAGGGTCAGGTGCAAGCGCTGCGCAACCGGCTGGAACAGGCGCGCGCCGAAGCCAGCCGCGACAGCCTCACCGGCCTGCCCAATCGAATGGCCTTCGAACAGCGGCTGGAGCAACTCCCCGCAGAACTCGAGAAATCGGGCGCGGCCTCGCTGCTGGTCTGGGACATCGACCACTTCAAGACCATCAATGACGAGTACGGCCACACTGCCGGCGACAAGGTCCTGCGGGCGGTCGCCGAGATCCTGGCCGAGGGCGTGCGCGAGCCGGATTTCGTCGCGCGCTACGGCGGGGAGGAATTCGTGATGATCATCCATCGCGAACCTGACGCTGCATACAGCCAGGCCAATACCATCCGCGACGCTGTGGACCGTCTGATCGTGCGCTCCGGCAAGACGCGTCTGAAGGTCACCATCTCCGCCGGGCTGGCCGGAATCGACCCCGCCGCCGCCCCGGAGGCGATATTCGATGCCGCCGACCACGCGCTGCTACAAGCGAAAAAGCGAGGCCGTGACCGCATCGAGCGGGCCGGCGACTGATCCACTGCCGAGGGAACCCATGAACGGCACGCCTCAACCCCACCTGATCTTCGGCGAAGTCCTGGTCGATTGCTTCCCCGACGGTACGCGCGTCCTCGGCGGCGCGCCCTTCAACGTCGCCTGGAACCTGCACCAGCTGGGCGAGGCCGCCTGTTTCGTGGGCGGAGTCGGGGACGACGCGGACGGCCGCAGCATCCGCGAGCGCATGAACCGCATCGGGATGGACACCCGCGGCCTGTACAGGCACCCCGCGGCCCCCACCGGCCAGGTCCGCATCGCCCTGGAAGACGGCGAACCGACCTACACCATCGTCCCTGACCAGGCCTATGACACCGTTCCGGCGGAATGGGCGGACCAGCTGCCGGACACCGCGGGCCTCCTCTATCACGGCACGCTCGCCATGCGCGCGGACAACCGCGAGCTACTGGAACGGTTACAGGCCCGTGCACAACATCGTTTCGTCGACGTGAACCTGCGCGCACCGTGGTACCAGCCTGACGACGTCCTCGCGCTGATGCGCGGGGCCGACGTGGTCAAGCTGAACACCGACGAGGCGGCCACGCTGGCCCCCGACGTCGCCGCACCGGAGCGCTCGGCGGCGCTCCTGGAACGCGCCGCGATCCGCTCCGCCCTGATCATCACCCACGGCGCCGACGGCGCAGCCATCCACACCACCGATGGCCAGCACTGGCAGGCCCCGGCCCCCGCCGTCGACGGCTTCCGCGACGCCGTGGGGGCCGGCGACGCCTTCGCCAGTGTCGCCATCATCGGCCAGCAACACGGTTGGCCCTGGGCAACCACCCTGGACCGCGCCCTCCAGTTCGCAGCCGCCGTCTGCTCCCTGCAGGGCGCCACCACCGCGGATGCCACCTTCTATCGCGAGGCTTCGCGCGACTGGCGCTCGGCCTGACAGCGCCGGGACGCCCGGACTCAAAGATCGCACCCCGCGACATATCCCGCGCAAGCCTCCCTCTCTACGTTAGAAGCGGATGGGACGATCCGTAACCGATCTCTCGTTCTTCATCCATCGTGGACGGACTCTCCGTTACCGCTGCACGATCAATCCGCCCCCCCTGCCAGCTTCTGCACACTACTCTCCGGAAAAAGCGTTCACTCGCGCGGCGGGACTAGATGGGCTTGACCTCTGGCACCCGATCTAGAAGTCCACTGCCTTTAATATGGGTGCATATGGCGCTCGTATGAAAGGCAGCATTTAATAAAACTGGAATAGCGCTGTGTCGGCGCAAATTTGGTGACGGCCACAACGAAGAGGACGGCAGCACGCTCCAAGCGACGCGAAGGCACATATTCAGGAAGACTTGCGCGATAAACTTTAGCGAGCCGGCAGGCCTGCGGTGCGCGGGGAGATGCCACGCTGGCCCGCAGGGCTGGTATCCTCGCAGTCCATTGATGGCCGCCGTTTGGCGGTCCGCTGATTCGGTTCGGGCGGCGCCCGGACCGTGGATTCTGGAGGCCGCATGAGCAGTACCCACCGACCCACCGATATCCAGCTGCATCAGAAGTCGCGCATCCTGGAGCTGACGTATTCGGACGGCTCGCATTTCGAGTTGCCCTGCGAGTTCCTGCGCGTGTATTCGCCCTCGGCCGAGGTGCGCGGGCACGGCAAGGGCCAGGAGGTGCTGCAGGTCGGCAAGGAAGACGTGAACATCACCGGGATCGAGCCGGTCGGGAACTATGCGGTGAAGCTCGTGTTCTCCGACGGGCACGATACCGGCATCTATGACTGGGACTACCTGCACGAGCTCGGCACGAACCAGGAGCGACTGTGGCAGGATTACCTGGATCGGCTGAAAGAGGCCGGACACGAGCGCAAGACGCACTGACAACGGCACTTTGATGAAAGAAGAATCCGGCAAGACCCACTTCGGCTACCAGAGCGTCCCCGAGTCCGAGAAGGCCTCGCGCGTCGGCGAGGTGTTCCATTCGGTCGCGTCGCGCTACGACGTGATGAACGACCTGATGTCCATGGGCGTCCATCGCATCTGGAAACGCTACACCCTGGAGCGCACGGGCGTGCGCCCAGGCATGAAGATCCTGGACCTGGCCGGCGGCACCGGCGACCTGGCCGGGGCCTTTGCGCCACGCGTCGGACCCAAGGGTCAGATCGTGGTCTGCGACATCAATGCCTCGATGCTGGAGGCCGGGCGCGACCGCATGCTGGACGAGGGCCATGTGGGTAACCTCGACTTCGTGCAGGCGGACGCCGAACAGCTCCCCTATCCGGACGACTACTTCGACCGCGTGACCATCGCCTTCGGCCTGCGCAACGTGACCCGCAAGGAGCGCGCGCTGGCCGAGATGCGCCGGGTGATCAAGCCGGGCGGGCGCGTGCTGGTGCTGGAGTTCTCGCAACCGATGGCGCCGCTGCGCCCAATGTACGACGTCTACTCCTTCAAGGTGTTGCCGCTGATGGGCAAGCTGGTCGCGAACGACGCCGACAGCTACCGCTATCTGGCCGAATCCATCCGCATGCACCCGGACCAGGAAACCCTGGCCGGCATGATGCGCGACGCCGGACTGGAGCGGGTCGAATACGACAACCTGACCGGCGGCATCGTCGCCCTGCACCGCGGCACCAAGCTCTAGCGTTCTCATGGCCGAACCCTTCGCCCTGCCCAGTCCGTTCGCGGCCCTGATCGAGGCCACGCTGAACGAACACCTGGCCAGCGCCCCGGAGAAGGACCGGGCGCGGCTGGCCGGGCGTGCGATCGCCATCGTGATCGAGCCGCCGGGGCTCGCGCTGTCGCTGGTCGGGGCCGCGGACCGATTGCAGGTTACAGGCGGCGTCGAGGAGCCAGTGGACGTGCAGCTGAAGGGCTCGCCGCTGTCGCTGGCCGCGGCGATGGCACGTGACGACCGCTCCGGGTTGACGATCACGGGTGATGCAACCGTGCTCTCCGACCTGCAACATGCACTGCGCGATGCCAGTATCGACTGGGAAGATCTGTTCGAACGCTTTGCCGGCGCGGGAGCGGCCGGCCCGCTGCGCCACCTGCTGGACCAGGCGCGCGACAGCCTGCGCCACCTGGGCCGGCGCTCCGCCGAGGACACGGCCGACTACCTGCGCGACGAGCTCGAATGGCTACCGGCCGGCGGTGCGTTCGAGGCCTTCGCCGAAGACGTCGCCACGCTGCGCGACGACGTCGCCCGGCTGGATGCGCGGCTGCGTCGTCTGGAGGCACCGGCCTCCGCACCTGACGACCGGCAGGCCTGATGCGCCGCGCGCTGTACCGGGGCCTGCGGCTGTGGACCATTGCGCGGGTCCTGGTGCGCTATCGCCTCGACGTCATCCTGTTCACGCTGAAGCCGCTACGCCCGCTCAGCTTCCTGCTCTATCTCGCCCCCTGGAACTGGTTCCGCCGCACTGAAGGCACGCGCGGCGAGCGCATCCGCCGCGCGCTGGAGGATCTGGGCCCGATCTTCATCAAGTTCGGACAGATGCTCTCCACCCGGCGCGACCTGCTGCCGGACGACATCGCGATCGAGCTCGCACGCCTGCAGGACCGGGTACCGCCGTTCCCCAGCGACCAGGCGCGCGCCGTGATTGAGGCCGAGCTGGAACGCCCGATCGAGATCGCCTTCGCCGCCTTCGAGGACACACCAATCGCCTCGGCCTCCATCGCCCAAGTGCACGCGGCCACGCTGCAGGACGGGCGCGAGGTGGTCGTGAAGGTGGTGCGCCCCGGCATCCTCAAGACCATCCGTGCGGATCTCGAGGTCATGCACCTGATCGCGGACCTGGCGGACCGCTACTGGTCCGAGGCCAAGCGCCTGCGCCCGCGCGAGGTGGTGGACGAATACGAAAAGACCGTCACCGACGAGCTGGACCTGATCCGCGAGGGCGCGAACGCCGCCGCGATCCACCGCAACTTCGAGGACAGCCACCTCCTCTACATCCCGGAGATCATCTGGGATTACACCCGCCGCAGCGTACTGGTGATGGAGCGCATTGGTGGCCTCCCGGTGGCCGATGTGGCCGCCCTGCGCGAACGCAACGTGGACCTCAAGCTGCTGGCCGAACGCGGCGTGGAGATCTTCTTCACCCAGGTGTTCCAGCACAACTTCTTCCACGCCGACATGCACCCGGGCAACATCTTCGTCGATGCCACCCACCCGGACGACCCGACCTACCTGGCGGTGGACTTCGGCATCGTCGGCTCGCTGCTGGACTCCGACCAGCGCTATCTGGCCGAGAACTTCCACGCCTTCTTCAATCGCGACTACCGCCGCGTGGCCGAGCTGCACGTGGAATCCGGCTGGGTCCCGAAGGACACCCGTGTCGACGAGTTCGAGGCGGCGATCCGCACCGTGTGCGAACCGATCTTCCAGCGCCCGCTGGACGAGATCTCCTTCGGCCAGGTCCTGCTGCGCCTGTTCCAGACCGCGCGGCGATTCAACATGGAGGTCCAGCCGCAGCTCGTGCTGCTGCAGAAGACCCTGCTGAACATCGAGGGCCTGGGCCGCCAGCTCTACCCCCAGCTGGACCTGTGGACCACCGCCAAGCCATTCATCGAGAAATGGATGCACGAACGCATGGGCGTGCGCGCATTCATCCGCAACGCGCAGCAACACCTGCCGCGCCTGCTGGCGCACCTGCCGGAACTGCCGATACACCTGGAGAAGGCCCTGACCGTGGAGGAACAGCGGGCCGAGCGCGACGCCGCGCTACGCCGCCAGATCCTCGAGCTGGAAAACGGGCTGAGGCGCCAGTCCCGCCGCCGCAACGAGGGCTGGGCGGGCGTGGCTCTGCTGGCCCTGGCTGGGCTGGCCACCCAGCTGGAGGTCACCGCCTGGCAGGGGCTCGCCTGGCCGGTTTGGCCGCTCGCGCTGATCGGCGCCGGCGTGCTGCTGTTCAGCCTGCGCCCCGGCCCCCGGCGCCGTCCCGTCACGGACGACTGAGCCAGCCGTCACGTGGGATGCGGCTTGAGTCGTAGCCTGACGCCACCACTCCACCTCACAGGGTCAAACGTCGAGCAGCAACCGCGCCGGGTCCTCGATGGCGTCCTTGATGGCGACCAGGAACTGCACCGCCTCGGCACCGTCGACCAGGCGGTGGTCGTAGGACAGGGCGACGTACATCATCGGCCGGACGACGACCTCGCCGTCCACCGCGACCGGGCGTTCCTTGATCGCGTGCATGCCGAGGATCGCGCTCTGCGGCGGATTCAGGATCGGCGTGGAGAACAACGAACCGAACACGCCCCCGTTGGTAATGGTGAACGTGCCGCCGCGCAGCTCGTCGATGTCCAGCTTGCCGTCACGTGCGCGTTCGGCGTAGTCGCGGATGCGCCGCTCGATCTCGGCAATGGAGGCGTTGCCGGTATCGCGCAGGACCGGCACCACCAGTCCGCGCGAGGAGGAGACTGCGATGCCGATGTCGCTGTAGTGGTGATAGACGATCTCTTCGCCATCCAGTGCGGCATTGACGACCGGGAAGCGCTCGAGCGCGCGGCTGGCCGCGGCCACGAACAGACCCATGAAGCCGAGCTTGATGGAATGGCGCTTCTCGAAGGGCTCCTTGTAGCGGCTACGCAGGGCCATCGCCGCGGACATGTCGATCTCGTTGAAGGTGGTCAGCATCGCGGTGGTCTGCTTCGCTTCCAGCAGCCGTTCCGCGATGCGCGCCCGCAGGCGGGTCATCGGCACACGCTCGATGCGCTCGGCTCGGTCTCCGGGGTCGGCCGCATGCGCCTGGGGTCGCGCCGCCCCGACGGAACCCGATGGCGTCGAAGAAGCCGCGGGCGCGCTGCGATCGCTGCGCGCCCGCTCCACGTCGGCACGCTGGATGCGCCCGTCGTCGCCGGTGCCCTCGACATCCTCCGGACGCAGGCCGGCTTCCTGCAGCAGGCGCCGCACGGCCGGCGTGGGCGGCGGGCTACCGGCCGCTCCGTTCCCGGCCCCGGACGGCGCGGGCTCGGGTGATGAGGCAGCGGCCGGTTTCTCTTCTCGATCCCCCGTTGCAACAGACGCCGGCTTGCCGCCCTCCGTGGCTGTCGATGCCCTGGAATGCGCTGCCTCATCCTCGGTCTCTTCGTCCGGGTCCTCCGGGGCGGCTTCGGCGGGCCCCAGATAACCCAGGATCGCGTCGGCCTTGACCACATCGCCCTCGTTGGCGGAGAGCTCCACCAGGGTGCCCGCACTGGGGGCCGACACCTCGAGGACCACCTTGTCGGTCTCCAGCTCGGCGATCAGCTCGTCGCGCTTGACGGCGTCACCAGCCTTTTTGTGCAGGGCGATCACGGTCGCATCGGCGACCGACTCGGGGAGTTCCGGGACCTGGATCGGGGTGCGATCGGATGCCATCTCGCTTCCTTGTTCTGTGCGTCTTTATCGAATGTTCAGGGCGTGGGGTGCGGCGTGTCACGCGAGCTGATCGGCCCGAACGCGCGCTCGAGCAGATCTTTCAGCTGCGCCTTGTGCACCTCGGGGTAACCGACGGCGGGCGCGGCGGCCGGGGGTCTCGCGACGGCGTGCAGGGTCTGGCCACGCACTGCCAGCAGCGGGTTGATACGCGGGGCGACAAACTCCAGGTAACCCTGGTTCTCCGGTTCATCCTGGACCCAGACGAATTCATCCGCCTCCGGATAACGCCCCAGCAATTCGGTCAGACGTGCCTCGGGGAAGGGGTAACACTGCTCCAGGCGCAGGATCGCCGTATCCGCGTGCTCGCCCTCGGCCTGGCGCGCAGCCAGATCGTAGAAGATGCGCCCACTGGTCATCAGCACGCGCTTCACCTTGCCGGGATCCTCGATACGGGCGTCGTCGATGACCGTCTGGTACTGGCCCGTCGCCAGCGCATCGAGGTCGGAGACCGCGTCCTTGTGGCGCAAAAGGCTCTTCGGGGTCATCACGATCAGTGGCTTGCGATAGGGCCGCAGCATCTGCCGGCGCAGCAGGTGAAACATCTGCGCCGGCGTAGTGGGCACGCAGACCTGCATGTTCTCCTGCGCCGCCAGTTGCAGGAAGCGCTCCGGGCGGGCCGAGGAGTGCTCCGGCCCCTGCCCCTCGTAGCCGTGGGGCAGCAACAGGGTCAGGCCGGACAGGCGCCCCCACTTCTGCTCGCCGGAGGAGATGAACTGGTCGATCACCACCTGGGCGCCGTTCACGAAGTCGCCGAACTGCGCCTCCCAGACCACCAGAGCCTCGGGCGCGGCGGTGGCATAGCCGTATTCGAAGGCGAGCACGCCCTCCTCGGACAACAGCGAATCGATCACCAGGAAACGCGGGTGGTCCGGATCCAGGCGCCGCAACGGGACGATGGCCTTGCCGGTCTCCTGGTCGTGCAGGACCGCATGGCGGTGGAAGAAGGTGCCCCGGCTGGAGTCCTGCCCGGACAGGCGAATGCGGTAGCCGTCCTGGATCAGCGCGCCGTAGGCCAGGGTCTCGGCCGCACCCCAGTCCAGCGGCTGCTCGCCGCGCGCCATGGCCACGCGGGCATCCAGGATCTTCTGCACGCGGTCGTTCAGTCGGAAACCCTCCGGCGGGGTGGAAAGCTGCTCGAGGGTGCGCGCCAGACGGTCGGCGGGGGCGCCGGTGTCCACATCCTGGTCCCAGGTCTGGTTCAGATAGGGGCCCCAGTTGGTCGAGGATCCGGCATGGCTGTTGCGCTCGCGCAGCAACGACAGCGCCACCGGCTGGCCGGCATCCAGTCGGCCGCGATAGTCCTCCAGCGCTTGTTCCTGTGCGTCCTCGGTCGTCAGGCCCTCGCGGATCAGGCGTCTGGCGTAACGCTCGCGGGTGGTCGGCAGGTCGCGGATACGACGATACATATGCGGCTGCGTGGCGGCCGGCTCGTCGGCCTCGTTGTGGCCCTGGCGGCGGTAGCAGACGAGATCGATGACCACGTCCTTGCCGAAGCGCATGCGGTAGTCCAGCGCGATCTGGGTGATGAACACCACGGCCTCGGGATCATCGCCATTCACATGCAGGATGGGCGCGTTCACCATCTTGGCGACATCCGTGGCGTAATGCGTCGAACGAGCGTCCTTCAGGGTCGAAGTCGTGAAACCGATCTGGTTGTTCACCACCACATGCACGGTGCCCTTGGTGGAGAAGCCCCGGGTCTGGGACATGTTCAGGGTCTCCATGACCACGCCCTGCCCGGCAAAGGCGGCATCGCCATGGATCACCACCGGCATCACCCGGTTGCCCTTGCGATCGCCGATACGCACCTGGCGCGCCCGCACCGAACCCTCCACCACCGGGGTGACGATCTCCAGGTGCGAGGGATTGAAGGCCAGCGCCAGATGCACCCGACCACCCGGGGTATCCAGGTCCGAGGAGAAACCCATGTGGTACTTCACGTCGCCGGTGCCACGGTCGTCGCGCGGACGCCCCTCGAACTCGTTGGCCAGCTCCTCCGGGGACTTGCCGAACAGGTTGACCAGCACGTTGAGGCGTCCGCGGTGTGCCATGCCGACCACGAACTCCTGCAGCCCGCGCGCGCCGCCCCGCTGGATCAGGGCATTCAGCAGCGGGATCAGGCTTTCCGCGCCTTCCAGCGAGAAGCGCTTCTGCCCGACATAGCGCCGGTGCAGGTAGCGCTCCAGACCCTCGGCCGCGGTCAGACGCTCGAGGATCGCCAGGCGGGTGTGGTCATCGAAACCGAAGTGGCCATGGGCCGATTCCAGACGCTCCTGCAGCCAGCGCTTCTCGTCGGTGGCCATCAGGTGCATGTATTCCGCGCCGATACCGGCGCAGTAGGTCTCCTTCAGCACCCGCTCGATCGTATCCAGCGAGACACGCCCGTCGATGAACAGCGAGCCCGGATCAAAGGTGACATCGGGGCCGACCTGGTCGAGGCCATGATGCTCGCGGCTCAACTCGCGCGGTGGCTCCGGCGGTTCGCGCTCCAGAGGATCCAGACGGGCGCCAAAGTGACCGAGGTAGCGGTAGGCATTGATGAACTGCAGCACGCGGATCTGCAGCTGTTCATGGGCCAGATCGGGCCGATCGGTGGAGCGCCGGCGGCGTTCCGGGCGCGGCGCCCCTTCCAGCGAGCGGAAGTAATCGGCCCAGGCCGGCGGGACGGAATCGGGGTCGTCCTGGTAGCGCTCCAGCAGATCCTCGGCGAAAGCGAGGTTATCCGGGTGCAGTTCCTGCCCGGATACGGGGCTGTCCAGCCGGTGCCGGGATGGCATCTCGTTCATTCGCGGTCTCTTCCCATTCCTGATGCGTCGGCCTTTGGGACCTGATCGGCGCGAGAGGTTCCCGCGCGGAGTCGGTGAATCAGCGTCTTCTTGAAGGCTGCCTCCGAGGGTAGCGCGTTTGCGCGGGCGAAGGCACACGGCCCGCATGCGGAACGTGCGATTCCGGCCGGGTTTCCCTACCATTCGCGCATGGATGTCTCCCCCCTGCTCGATTCCCTCAACCCGGCCCAGCGCGAGGCCGTGGCCGCCCCGCCGCATCCGGTGCTGGTCCTGGCCGGCGCCGGCTCCGGCAAGACCCGCGTGCTGGTGCACCGCATCGCCTGGCTGATTGGCGTCGAGGGCGTGGCGCCGCACAGCCTGCTGGCGGTCACTTTTACCAACAAGGCGGCGGCCGAGATGCGCGGGCGCATCGAGTCGTTGCTGGGGCACCCGGCCACCGGGCTGTGGGTCGGGACCTTCCATGGCCTCGCCCACCGCCTGCTGCGCCAGCACTGGCAGGAGGCGAAGCTGCCGCAGGCCTTCCAGATCCTCGACTCCGATGACCAGCTGCGCATGGTCAAGCGCGTGCTGCGTGCCCTGGAGCTGGACGAGTCGCGCTGGCCGCCCAAGCAGGCGCAGTGGTACATCAACGCGCGCAAGGACGAGGGCTCGCGCCCGGAACACCTGCCGGATACCGGCGACCCGGTCGCCCGCCAGTGGGTACGCGTCTACACCACCTACCAGCAGGCCTGCGAGCGCGCCGGCGTGGTGGACTTCGCCGAGCTGATGCTGCGCTCACTGGAATTGCTGCGCGACAACAAGGCCCTGCTGGAGCACTACCGCACGCGCTTTCGCCACGTGCTGGTCGACGAATTCCAGGACACCAACGACATCCAGTACGGCTGGCTGCGCCTGCTGGCCGGGGACAGCCCGGTATTCGCCGTGGGCGACGACGACCAGTCGATCTACGGCTGGCGCGGCGCGAAGATCGAGAACATCCAGCACTTCCAGAAGGACTACCCGGGCACCCAGGTCGTGCGCCTGGAGCAGAACTACCGCTCCAGCGCCAACATCCTGAACGCAGCCAACGCCCTGATCCGGCACAACTCCGGCCGCCTGGGCAAGGAGCTGTGGACCGAGGGCCACGAAGGCGCACCGGTCCGCCTGTACACCGCGCTGAACGAGCAGGAAGAGGCGCGCTTCATCGCCGAGACCATCGCCCGCCACGTGGACCAGGGCGGGCTGTACCGCGAGTGCGCGGTGCTGTATCGCTCCAATGCCCAGTCACGCGTGCTGGAAGAGACCTTTATCGGCCGGCGCATGCCCTACCGGGTCTACGGCGGCCTGCGCTTCTTCGAGCGCCAGGAGATCCGCGATGCCCTGGCCTACCTGCGCCTGGCCGGCAACGGCGATGACGATGCCGCCTTCCTGCGCGTGGTCAACCAGCCCCCGCGCGGGATCGGCGAGAAGACCCTGGAGGGCCTGCGCCAGGCCGCCCAGGCAGCCGACACCAGCCTGCTGCAGGCCGCCACCCACGCGGTGGACGCCGACGCCCTGCCCGGACGCGCGCGCACCGCGGTCGCCGGGTTCGTGCAGCTGGTCCGCACCCTGCAGCAGGAACTCCCGCGCCAGCCGCTGGCCGATCAGGTGGAACAGGCGATCGAGCGCGCGCAACTGCGCGAGCACTACAAAAAGGAAAAGGGCGAGCGTGGCGAGGCACGGCTGGAAAACCTGGACGAGCTGGTAGGGGCCGCGCGCGCCTTCGACATGAGCAGCACCGCCGAGAGCGAGGAAGGCGAGGGCAATCGCCTGACCGAATTTCTCGCCCACGCCGCGCTGGAGGCCGGCGAGGGTGCGGCCGACCCGCACGAGGACGCGGTGCAGATGATGACCCTGCACTCGGCCAAGGGCCTGGAGTTTCCGCTGGTGTTCCTGACCGGCATGGAGGAGGGCCTGTTCCCCAACGCCCGCTCGCTGGAAGAGCCGGGGCGACTGGAGGAGGAGCGCCGCCTGGCCTATGTCGGCATGACCCGCGCCGAACAGGAGCTGTACCTGATCCATGCCGAGACGCGGCGGCTGTATGGACGCGAGTCCTACAACGTCGCCTCGCGCTTCATCAACGAGATCCCCGAGGGCGCGCTGGAAGTGCTACGCCCGCAGGCCTCACCCTATGGCGCGGGCCGCTTTGCCGCGGCCCGGAACAAGACGGCGGGCTTCGGGGCCATGGATGCACAGGCCGCCGAGGCCTCCGCGGCGGGCCTGGCGATCGGCGCACGGGTGCACCACGCGAAGTTCGGCGAGGGGCTGATCACCCAGTTCGAGGGTTCCGGCAACTCGGCCCGGGTCCAGGTGAACTTCGCCCACGCCGGCTCCAAGTGGCTGGTGCTGAGCTTCGCCAAGCTCGAAGTCCTGTAATCCACGGCTGAACGGCACGCCCGACGCGGCCTTCCTGCACCACGAAGGGCACGGAGAAAAAGGACTCGAGGGGGTATCGCGCAAGGCCGGCGCATCCTGCCCGCGATGCCCCCCGTAGCGCACCCACCCCTGGCCGTCTTCGGACCTTCGTGGAGACACTAAAAAGCCCCGCCGAGGCGGGGCTTCGGGTCAAGCATGCGAAAGGCCCTTACTCGATCTTGATGTAGGCGAAGCCTTCCTCGTTCTGCAGCTCGGCCACGCGCACCACACCCGAGGGCACGAAGTTGACGTGGTCATAGATCAGGTCCTCGTCCAGACCGATCTGCGAACGGGTGATCTCGCACAGCTCGAGCTTCACACCGTGGGTGCTGGCGAGGCTCATCAGGCGCCCACGCAGGGTGTCGCGCTCTTCCTTGAGTTCCTCGTCGGCCTCGAACGGGGTATCGGCCAGGTCGTCATCGGTCAGGAAGCGGATGCCGTGCGCCACGAACACGATGCGCACGTCGGCATCGATAAACTCGTTCTGGTAATGCGTCATCATGTTGTTGATGCTGGTCAGCATCGCAGAGAAGCGGCGCGGGTCGGCGAAGTCGGCGTGATAGACGACCTTGGCCTCCGGCTCGAAGGCCTTGGCCTGCGGCATGAAGGCAATGCTCGCCAGCAGGAGCGCCGCGAACAGCAGGGCCATGGCCGGTGCTGTAGCCGGTGCGGCCCGAAGGGTTTGGTTGAATCGATTCATCCTGTTCTCCTTTGAATGGCTTTCTTTCTTCTACAGTAGACGCATGGACGGCCCCAGGCCATCCCCATCACGCGCAGGACCCGGTTGACGCTGGAGTGCCCCGGGGGTATGCTCTGCCGCCTTTCCAGAACCTAGCGATTTAACGCGAGGGAAGTACTTTGGCAAATATTGCTTCTGCCCGTAAGCGGGCCCGTCAGGCGGTCAAGAACCGCGCCCACAACATGGGGCTGCGCTCCCGTTTCCGTACGGCCATGAAGGCCGTGCTGAAACCGCTGCACAAGGGCGATGCCCAGGCAGCCGCCGAGGCCTACAAAGAGGCCGTTCCGGTGATCGACAAGACCGTGAGCAAGGGCCTGATTCACCGCAACAAGGCGGCTCGCCACAAGAGCCGCCTGAACGCCCGCATCCGCGATCTGGCCCAGGGCTAAGCCCCCGGGTTCCGGGCCGGCATTGCCGGCCCGGCGGTTGCAGTGAATCGAAAAAGCCGCTCCCCGATCTCGGGGTGCGGCTTTTTGTGTGGGCGAAATTCGTGAAGGCCAGGGATACGCTGATCCATTCCGCGCCCCCTGCGCGCGCGTCCACCAGCGCGTCTTCAGGGCTGGAACACCCGCGCCTCGCCCTCGCCGCGCGGATCGGAAGCCGCCTCCAGGCGACCCGCCCCGCGCTCCCACAGGATGGCGTGCATGTCACCGAACGGACGCACCTGTGGCACCAGCTGATGCCCTCGCGAGACCAGCTGGCCTCGCAGTTCGGCATCGAACGCCCCGGTTTCGTGTTCCACCCGATCGGGCAAATACTGGTGGTGATAGCGAGGCGCCGCGACGACCTCCTCGATGGATTGCCCCTCGAGCACGCCGAACACGCCGTGCAGGACCATGGTAATGATGCGGCTCCCACCCGGCGTGCCCAGGATCGCCACGCGATCCTCGGTCTCGACGAAGGTCGGGCTCATGC
Organism: Thioalkalivibrio sp. AKL12; assembly: GCF_000377925.1. Classification (NCBI taxonomy): domain Bacteria; kingdom Pseudomonadati; phylum Pseudomonadota; class Gammaproteobacteria; order Chromatiales; family Ectothiorhodospiraceae; genus Thioalkalivibrio; species Thioalkalivibrio sp. AKL12. Next base: position 98,966 of record NZ_KB898890.1, on the reverse strand, counting down.
TCGACAACGGGCGGCGCTGCGGCGCGATGGCATTGGCCTCGAAACCGACCAGGCCATAGGCGTTGGGCTCGCCCGGCTTGGCCGAGAAGTCGTCCATCTCGTTGTTCAGCAGCACGCCCGTCCCGGGCACCACGTAGCCGGACCCAAACGGGTAGTTCAGCGTCAGCGTGGCCGCGACCCGGTTGCCCTCGGCGTCGATCACGGAAAAGTGCGTCGTCTCGCGACTCTCGGCCGCGGCCGAGCCCGGAACCTCGGCCTGCGGCTCCACTGACAGCGGCAGGTAGCGGCTGGGCGTGGCCGTGTCGGGATGGATGGTGGCGCGCAGACCGGCTGCGTAGTCGCGTGACAGCAGCCGCTCCAGCGGCATATCCACATGGTCCGGGTCGCCCAGGTACTCGGCGCGATCACGATAGGCGCGGCGCATCGCCTCGATGGTCAGGTGGACGCGCATATCCGGCGCCAGTGCCTCGAGGTCGTAGAACGCCAGGATGTTCAGGATCTGGCCGAGCGCGACCCCGCCGGAAGATGGTGGCGAGGCGGTGGTGATCGTGGCGCCAAGATAGTCCAGACGCACGGGGTCACGCTCGACGACCGCGTACCCCGCCAGGTCGTCCAGAGTCCAGATACCGCCGGCCTCGCGCACGCCGGCGACCAGGCGCTCGGCCAGATCACCGGTATAGAAACCATCACGGCCTTCGTCCGTCAGGCGCCGGAGGGTCACGGCCAAGTCCGGCTGGCGCAGAATCGCGCCTTCGTCCGGCAGGCGACCCGCCTCAAGGTAAATGTCTCGTGCGTCAGCCCCGTCGCGCAGGGCCTGATGACGAAACCCCGCCATCTGCAGGTAGCGGCCGCTGACCGGAACACCGTCCTCGGCCAGACGGATCGCCGGGGCCAGGCTGTCGGCCAGCGAAAGGCGTCCGTATTCCCGCGCCAGGTGATCCATGCCGGCGGGCATGCCGGGGATGCCGGCTCCAAGCACGCCATCCAGCGACAAGCCGTCGATCACCTCGCCGTCGGCATCCAGATACATGTCGCGGTCGGCCGCGGCCGGGGCGGTCTCGCGGGCATCGAGCATCACGCTGCGGTCAGAGGATGCCTCGTACAGCAGGAAGAACCCGCCGCCCCCGAGCCCGGAGCCGTAGGGCTCGGCTACACCCAGGGCAGCGGTAATCGCGACGGCGGCATCGAAGGCATTGCCGCCGTCGCGCAGTACGGCCTCGCCCGCCTCGGTGGCGGCCGGGTGAGCGCTCGCCACTGCGTGCTGCCCCGGGCCAGCCAGCGCCAGCGGCGCCGCCAGCGACAGGGTGACGAAGACCGCGCAGTGCAGGAGCGGGCGGCGCCAATCCATGTCGCGGCCTACTTCGCGGCCATCAGGGCGTCGTACTTGGCCGTCAGCTGCTCGCGGGTCTCCTTGTGATCGGGATCCAGCGGGATGCAGTCCACCGGGCAGACCTGCTGGCACTGCGGCTCGTCGAAATGGCCGACACATTCGGTGCACAGCGTGGGGTCGATCTCGTAGATCTCGTCCCCCGGGTAGATGGCCTCATTCGGGCACTCGGGCTCGCAGACATCGCAGTTGATGCATTCGTCGGTGATCATCAGGGCCATGGGCCGTTCCTCGTATCCAGTGGCGGGGCCCGGCTAGCGTGCTGCGCCGTTTTGTTCGGCCAGCATGCGCGCCACACCGGGGCTAACGAATTTTGAGACGTCGCCGCCCAGTCGGGCGATTTCCCGCACCAGACTGGAGGAGACGAAGCTGTACTCCTCCGCTGGCGTCAGAAACAGCGTTTCGACCTCCGGCGCAAGCTGTCGGTTCATCGCTGCGAGCTGGAATTCATGTTCAAAGTCGGACACCGCGCGCAATCCGCGCAGGATCACGTTGGCCTGCTGCGCATGGACAAAGTGCGCGAGCAGGACATCGAAGCCCTGCACCTCCACGCCGGCGATATCACCTACCGCCTGTTCGGCCAGGGCCACGCGGGTCCCCAGCGGGAAGGCCGGACCCTTGTTGGGACTGGCGGCCACCGCGACCACCACGCGATCGAACAACCGTGCCGCACGCCGCACGATGTCCGTGTGACCGTGGGTGATCGGGTCGAAGGTGCCGGGATAGATGGCGGTAACGGACATGGGCGAAAGGCCGGCCGGGAAAGCCCCCATTAGACCGCAAGCACCACGAACAGACAAAATGCCTTTCGCGCACACCGCGCCCGCCCCAACCAAGGACTGCCCGATGAGTGATGACTACCGCCCCCCGCTCGCCGACTACTGGGACCAGCTCGAGTCCCGCTACGGCGGCGGCTTCAACTTCCAGCAGATCTCGCGCGACGAACTGGCGCAATTGGTGGAGCACCTGCGTCAAGCGGTAAAGAATGACCCGCAGGTCACGGACGTGGAGAAGCAGAACCTGGGCCTGGTGCTCAAGCACGCCGAACAGGCCCTGGAAAAACGCTCGGCCTGACGCAACAGGGACTGTCACTGCGAGCGTTGCGCGGTCATCCACACCCTGCCGATCGCCGCGGGCTTCGCGACTCGCGATGACGGAACCCGTGCGGTCTTACCGCGCGCGTGCCTCGGTCGCCACGCCACAGGGCGGCAGGGCCCGACACTCGGCGCCGCCGTCCGGAGCCTCCGCCGCAGCGCCCAGGGTGCGCGCATACGCTCCCGGTCCCGCCAGATCGGCCGCACAGCTCGCGGCCTCGCGTGCCTGCTCGCCGCATTCGCGGGCGATCAACACGTGCGCGAGGTTGTTCCAGCCCTCGTGGCGGGCCGGGTCGCGCTCGACCAGCGCCCGCAGGGCATTCTCCGCCGCCGGCAGATCGCCCTGGGCAAAGGCCACGTTGGCGCGGCCCACATAGGGGATCGGTTCATCGGGCCAGCGATCCATGGCGGTTTCGTAGCCCATGGCCGCCGCCGCAAAACGCCCAGTCTGTTCCAGTTCGTTGACCGCACGCAGCCAGCGCAGCGGCTGGGCGGTGGCCGGCAGGGTATCGGGGGGCATCACAAGGAAGGCCCAGCGCTCACCCCGCGCCCAGGTGCGCTCGAAGCGGGCAAAGGAATTCACATGACGCTGGATCGGGCCGCTGCGCAGGAAGATCTCCCGATCGTCCAGGTCGTATCCGATAACCACCGCAAAGTGCCATTCCGGGATCAGGGCCACCCCGAGGTTCTGGAACACCACCACCGGGTTGCCCGCCGCCACCTCGCGCAGGATCGCCTCCAGTTGGGGCTCGATACGGTAGGCCACCTGGTCGCGCGCGCGAACCGCCGCGCGCATCTCGGTCTGCAGGCTGCCCGCGCGGGCGGGGATGTAAACCTCTTCGATCAGATCATCCAGCGCGGCGTCGATACCCCGGGCATTCAACGCCGTGGCCAGCGCGGCGGGGCCGCACTGGTATTGCTCCTGGGGAAAGAACGGCGTGTCAGCCAGTTCGACGCGCGCCGGCAGGTCCGTCGGGCGCTCGCTCGCCAGACCCGCGCTCTGCGGCGCGGTGGCACAACCGGTCAGCCAGAGAAGCGCGGCGAGCGCGAGAAACCCCGTGACTCGCCGCGTCGAGATGGACCCCATGCAGGGCGTGGCTTAGCGGGACGGTCCGACAAACGAGAAGATGTCGGTCACACCCACCGCATCCAGGATCACGAACACCACGAACACGATGGCGACCACACCCAGGACGCTGGCCGCGCCAGCCGGGTCGGTCTCCATGTGCGCCTCCAGCTGCGCCAGTTCGTCATCGGTCAGGCGGGCCACACGCTGCTCGGCACGTTCGGGATCAACCCCCATCTCGATCAGCTGCGCGCGAACCTCGGCGTCATTGAGCTGTTCCAGCAACTGGGCACGGGTGTCGTCCGCGCTGGCCTGCTGGATCATGCTGCCGGTATCCAGCATGCCGACATCGGCGAATGCCGGGGTGGCGGGCAGCAGGGTCAGGGCCAGCGCGACCAGCAGTGCCGCGGGTGCGGACAGAACTCGACGGAACGAATGAACGCTCATGGGCAGACTCCTTGAAATCGGTGAACGGTTGTTAGAAGTGTAGCCCGCCAGAACCGCGAATTGACCGGCCGCAAACGAAAATCGCGGCCGGTTTCACACGTCTGTCAGCTTTCGTCGGGGGCGTCGACCACCTTGATCTCGTACTCCAGGACCTCGACACCACGCGCCCAGGCCCCGCCGCACACGGAGTTGTCGCGCGTGCGCTCCTGGGTCTCGCCCGGACCCAGGGTGCGCCACAGGCGGGTCGTCGTGCGCACGTCGTCTTCCAGCTCTCCGGGGCAGTTGTAGGCGGTCTTGGTGACCCGGACTTCCAGCCAGTCATCCGTGTTGTTGGTCGCGCGCCACTGTCCGCGCACATTGGCGCAGCCGTATTCGTGCATGCGGTATTCGAAGGCGACCTCGTCCGGCGAACCGTCCGCCGGGGCGAAGTAGGCGCCCTGGGCCGCGACCTGGCCGGGCGCGACAAACGCGGCGGCCAGCACACTGGCAGCGGTCAGGGCGAGAGTGCGATTGAGAATGCGCGAGTACATGATTTCCTCCATCCGGGATCCGGTTGTGGGCCCGTCTTGCGCGGGCTTGGCAGAGAATAGACGCTGGCCAGACGGCGTTTGTGCCGATTCCGGTTGTCTGGCGGGGTTTTTCCCGCCAGCCCCGGTCGTTGGCTCCCATCCTCGCAAACCGAGCTGAAACGCATATGAACGAGATCGTGCCCGATTCGACCCTGACCTGCCCGGAATGCGGGCACCAGAAGACGGAAACGATGCCCACCGACGCCTGCCAGTGGTTCTACGTATGCACCGGCTGCGGGGCCCTGCTCCGGCCACTTCCAGGGGACTGCTGCGTGTTCTGCTCCTACGGCACCGTGCCCTGTCCGCCCATCCAGCAGGAGGGCCCGGGCGGCTGCTGCGCCTCGTCATGAGGCCGGCGCGCGTGACCGCCGCCCTGGGACGCCTGCGCGGCGACTTCCCGCTGGAACAGCGCCTGCGGGATGCCCCCGAAGCCGTGCGCGCCGCCTATCTCGAAGTCCTGGAACGCTGGCGCCAGCGCGGACGGCCACCAGAGGCCCGGGAGCTGGATATCCGCGCGCTGGAGCGACTGGCCGCGCTGGATGCCGTGGCGCATCAGGCCCAGGGTCTGGGCTGCTACCCGTACAGCGCCGCACCGGAGCGGATCACGGTCAGCGTCGCCGGGCGCGGTCCAGTCGCCGCGATGTGCGCCATCGACGCGCTGGCCATCCCGATGCTGAGCGGCGCGCATAGCCAGCTCGAGGCGGCTTGCAGCCACTGCGGCGCGGCGCTCAGCCTGGAATCCGGGCCCACCGCGGTTGCGGATACGGCCTCCGTGTGGGTGCATTACCGGCCGCGCCGCACGGACAACACCCCGTGCTGCACCAGCCTTTGTGAGGGCATCACCTTCGTCTGTGCGCGTTGTGCACCGGCCGAACACGCGGACTATCTGCGCGTCGACGAGGCGGACAGGGTCGCCCGGCAGTTCTTCGCCTTCCAGCGGGCCTGGCTGGACGCCGACGCCCACTCGCCCGGAAATGACTAGTCGGTCTTGACCTCGAACGGAGGGCAACGCTTGGGCAGCAATTCGCCCCGGATGCGCGGGTAGCAGGGCAGGCCCTGGTCGAACGGCGGGGCGTCCTCGCCCTGGATCAGCGGGCGCAGGTAATCGCGCGCGGCCTGGGTGATGCCGTAGCCGTCCGGGGTGATGTACTCGCGCGGCATGCCCTGCTCGACGTCGGCCACGGTCTCCAGCGGGGTAAAACCGATGCTCCAGCGGTAGGGATCGTTGGAATCGCGGCGGATGATCGGCATGAAGGCATCCTCGCCGGCCACCACGCCCTCCACCGCCGCACGGCCACAGGCATAGGCCTGCTCCACGTCCACCTTCGACGCGATATGCCGCGCGGAGCGCTGGATATAGTCGACCACCGCCCAGTGCAGCTTGTGTCCGGTCTGTTCGCGGATCAGCTCGGCCAGGCGCGGGGCGGCGCCGCCCAGCTGGGTGTAGGCATACACATCATGGCTTTGTGCCACCGAGAACAGGGTGCCATCCGGATTCTTCAGACCCTCGGAGACCACCACCACACAGTAGCCGTGACGCTCGATCGTCCGGTTCAGGTGCTCGAGAAAGTCGTCCTGGTCAAACAGGGTCTCGGCGAACAGGATCAGCATCGGCGGCTGGCCATCGAACTCCTGCGCCAGTGCGGCGGCGGCCGCCAGCCAGCCCGCATGCCGACCCATTACCTCGAGCACGAACACCTTGGTGGAACTGGTGTGCATGGACTCGACATCCAGACTGGCCTCGCGCACGACCGTGGCGATGAACTTGGCGGCGGAGCCGAACCCGGGGCTGGAGTCGGTCACGGCGAGATCGTTGTCGATCGTCTTGGGCACGCCGATCGCCTTGATCGGGAAGCCCATGCGATCCCCCATCCTGGCGATCTTCAGCGCGGTATCCATGGAACCGCCGCCGCCGTTATAGAAGAAGGTGCCGATGTCATGGGCGCGGAAGACCTCGACCAGGCGTTCGTACTGCTCCGGATCCTTGTCAGGATCGCCCAGGTCGAAACGGCAGGAGCCGAACGCCCCGCCGGGGGTATGACGCAGGGCCGCGAGGGTCAGCGGGTCCTCCTGATCCAGGTCGATGATCTCCTCGCGCAGGACACCGAGGATGCCGTCGCGCGCCGCATAGATCTTGCCGAAATGGGCCGGATGGGCGCGCACCGCCTCGATCACCCCCCAGGCGCTGGCGTTGATGACGGCGGTAACCCCGCCGGACTGGGCGTACAGCGCGTTTTGCGGCATGCGAATCTCCCTTGTGGATACAGCCCCGGATGCCATGCACGACAAGTGCCAGCCCGCTCAAGCCATGAACTACCCGACGGATCGGCCCATCCGGGTGCTTTTGCTACACTATGCCGGTTAAGACACTCAGCGCACCGGGGCCGTTCGCCCCGTCATGGTGCTCACGCACCTCGATTGCGCGGTGTCACCCGATTCACAACAGCATCAGGATTGCATCATGCATATCGGCACGACTTTGACCAACTACATTATCGAGACCCAGCGCGGTATCCAGGGCGCGACCGGCGAATTCACCGGCCTGCTGAACGATATCTCGGTGGCCTGCAAGAAGATCTCCGACCTCGTCGACAAGGGTGACCTGGTCGGCGTTCTCGGCTCCGCCGGCTCCGAGAACGTGCAGGGCGAGACGCAGAAGAAGCTCGACATCATCACCAACGAGGTGTTCATCGAGGCCCTGGGCCACAACGGCCACGCCGCCGGCCTCGCCTCCGAGGAGATGGACGAGATCTGCGAGATGCCGGCCGGCGCCCCGCGTGGTCATTACCTGGTCCTGTTCGACCCGCTGGACGGCTCCTCCAATATCGACGTGAACGTCTCCGTCGGCACGATCTTCTCCATCCTGAAGGCGCCGGAAGGCGTCTCCGATCCGAAGACCGAGGATTTCCTGCAGCCGGGCACCAAGCAGATCGCCGCCGGCTACTGCCTGTACGGTCCGTCCACCATGATGGTGCTGACCACCGGCAAGGGCGTGCAGATGTTCACCCTGGACAAGGACTTCGGCGAGTTCCTGCTGACCAAGGACAGCGTGCAGATCCCGGAAGACACCGAGGAATTCGCGATCAACATGTCCAACAGCCGCTTCTGGGAGGCCCCGGTCAAGCGCTACATCGACGAATGCCTGGCCGGCAAGGAAGGCGCCCGCGACAAGGACTTCAACATGCGCTGGGTGGCCTCCATGGTCGCCGAGGTGCACCGCATCCTGTCGCGCGGCGGCGTGTTCATGTACCCGATGGACTCCAAGATGCAGGCCAAGGGCACCGCCGGCAAGCTGCGCCTGATGTACGAGGCCAACCCGATGAGCTTCATCATCGAGCAGGCCGGCGGCGCCTCCACCACCGGTCGCGAGCGCATCATGGATATCAGCCCCACGGGCATTCACCAGCGCGTGCCGGTAGTCCTGGGCGCGAAGAACGAAGTGGAGCGGATCACCCGCTACCACAACGAGGGCTAAGAACCCCTCGCGCCTCGGGCACCCCGATGCGCTCCCCAAGGCCCGGCCCCGCAAGGCGCCGGGCCTTTTTGTTGCAATCAAGGACAACGCGGATGGGCTCGGACAAGCGCTGCCCAATCCGAACGGACGTGACGGATGACAGAGCCCTCGGATAAACGACCAGACGCCCCGACCCGGGGCGAAGCCTTTCGTTACTGGCTCAAGCTCGGCTTCATCTCGTTCGGGGGTGCCGCCGGGCAAATCGGGATGATGCACGAGGAGCTGGTGGAACGGCGTCGCTGGGTCTCCGAGAACCGCTTCCTGCATGCGCTGAACTACGCGATGGTCCTGCCCGGCCCGGAGGCGCAACAGCTGGCGACCTATCTCGGCTGGCTCGTGCACGGCACCTTCGGCGGCCTGATGGCGGGGCTGCTGTTCATCCTGCCCTCGCTGGTCCTGATCACCGGGCTGTCCTGGGTGTACCTGGCCTTTGGCGACGTGCCCACGGTGGAGGCCGTGTTCTACGGCATTAAGCCGGCGGTGATCGCAATCATCGTCTATGCCGGCTGGCGCATCGGCGGACGCGTGTTGAACAACGGCCTGCTATGGCTGATGGCCGTTGCGGCGTTCCTGGCGATCTTTGTGCTCAACATCCCGTTCCCGTACATCATCATCGCCGCGGGGCTGCTCGGCTGGCTGGGCAGCCGGGTCTGGCCGGAACGCTTCCGCAGCGGCGAATCGCACAGCGCCGGCAGCCACAAGGCCACAGGGCCGGCCGTGGTGGACGACGACACCCCACCCGCGCCCTGGATGCAGTTTCGCTGGTCGCGGGTGTTCCGCTTCCTCTTGGTCGGCCTGGGCCTGTGGGCCGCGGTGTTCGGTTTGCTGCTCACGGTATTTGGCTGGGACGCCACGCTGACCCGCATGGGCCAGTTCTTCACCCAGACCGCGTTGGTGACCTTCGGCGGGGCCTACGCGGTGCTGCCATATGTCTATCAAGGCGGGGTGGAGACCTACGGCTGGCTGAGCCCGACCCAGATGATCGACGGGCTCGCGCTGGGCGAGGCCACGCCGGGGCCGCTGATCATGGTGGTCACCTTCGTCGGCTTCATCGGCGGCTGGACCCAGGCGTTTCTCGGCCCGGATCAGGTACTGCTGGCCGCCTTGCTCGGGGCGCTGGTCGCGACCTTCTTCACCTTCCTGCCGTCGTTCCTGTTCATCCTGGTGGGCGCGCCCCTGGTCGAGCGCACCCGGGGCGATCTGCACTTCACCGGACCGCTGACCGGCATTACCGCCGCCGTGGTCGGGGTGATCGTGAACCTGGCCGTGTTCTTTACCTGGCACGTCCTGTGGCCTGCCGGCTTCGAGGGCACCTTCGAGTGGTTCTCGGCCCTGCTCGGCATCGCCGCCTTTATTGCCCTGGCCCGTTTCCGGGTGGGCATCATCCCGCTGATCCTCGTCTGCGCCGTGCTCGGCGCCGGGTATCGGCTCCTGCTGTAGGCACCCTGGCCTGCCGGGCCAGGCGAAAGGCACCGATCAAACCACTCGGCCCTCCAGGGTAGCCGCAGCCTCGGTATTCGCCGCCAGCACCTGCAGGTTGGTCACCGTGTGGTCCGCGATGTTGGTCAGCGCCTCGCGAGTCAGGAAAGCCTGGTGGCCGGTGACCAGCACGTCGTCGCGCTGCATCAGCCGCGCCAGGCGGCGATCGGGTAGCCCGGCGAGCGACCAGTCGCGGAAGAACAGCGAGGCCTCGTTCTCGTACACATCCATCGCCAGCCCGCCGAGCTGACCGGACTCCAGCGCGGCCTCGGCCGCATCCGTATCAACCAGCGCCCCGCGGGCGGTGTTGATCAGGAAGGCCCCGCGCGGGAGCCGCGCCAGACTGTCACTATTGATCAGGTGGCGGTTTTCGCGAGTCAGCGGACAGCTGAGGCTGAGCACCTCGGACTGCGCCAGTAGCGCGTCCAGCTCGAGGTACTGGACGCCCGCGGCCTGCAGCTCGGCGTTCGGATACGGGTCGTGCGCCGCCACCCGGCAGCCGAAGCCCAGCATGATGCGCGCAAAGGCCTGGCCGATGCGGCCGGTGCCGACGATGCCCACCGAGCGGCCAACGAGATCGAATCCGGTCAGGTGATCGAGGCGAAAATCACCTCGCCGCGTGCGGTCCCAGGCGAGGTGAACGCGCCGGTTCAGCGTCATCAGCAGGGCGACGGCGTGCTCCGCAATCGCGTTCGGGGAATAGGCCGGCACCCGCGCCACGCGCACGCCACGCTCGCGGGCGCGGTCGATATCCAGGTTGTCGTAGCCGGAACAGCGCAGCGCCACCACATGCACCCCGTGATCGGCGAGCCCGTCGATCACGCGCCGGTGCAAGTCATCGTTGGTAAAGACGCAGACCGCATCCGACCCTGTGGCAAGGTGCACCGTCTCTGCGGTCAGGCGTTCGGCATGCAGGAGAGGCTTCATGTCCGCCGCTTGAAAAGCAGGGAGCAGAAACTCGCGATCGTGTTGCTGAACACTGAATACGGTGACCCGCATAACGTTCTCTCTAATCCATAGGTTGAATAAGGGCTCGCGTAGTACCTGCGCACGCTAGGTCCCCAAGGGGTTTCCCAACGATGCCTCGTTCCGGTGTTTGCGCATGAGGGAGGAACCGGCCCTGGGCAGCGACGATGCGCGTGCCCCCATGGAACCGCCCCCGAGACCGGACGATGGCACCAGCATAACGCAGGATCGGGCGCTGTCACGGGCAGACTCCAACCCCCTGGTGGCTTTGTCAGACGAGGTCGCGGGGGATCTTCACGTCCCAGTTGCGGGCATAGACGCGACGCTCGCCCTCGTACGCATCCAGCTGGGCGTGGATCTCGAAATCGGTGGGGCTCGAGGTAAGCACCGTTCGGGTTACCGTGCGCACCGCCCAGTCGCCGCGTCGGAAGCCGCGCTCCCATAGGGTCTCCCCACGCACCGAGTTGAAGTCGTCACCCTGGTAGCTGTACCACTCCAGCGCCTTCCGCTGCATCTCCAGGTTCAGGTCGTCCAGCCGTACCGTCCCCGCATCGTTGGTCACCGCGAGAGTCGACTCGTCCTCCGCCAGGTCGCGAATGACCCGCCAGTTGTGCAGCTGCGGCGTTAGCTGATGGGTTTCCGTCGAGGGAGGCCCGCCCTCGGGGAGCGGGAAGGCGATTCGGGCATCCATGTCTTCGCGCGGCGCGCGACGGGGCAGAAGCAGACGGCTCGCGCCCGTCATGAGCCGCAGCCGGACCGGCCGCGGCGCCGGCCATGCCAGCGGGAAATACGAAGTCGACAGCGATAGCCGGATGCGATGTTCTACCGGGAAGCGCTGGGCCACGTCGTTGAACTTGACCCGGACGCGGTAGGTTTTCCCGGGCTCCAGGGGTTGCGGGGTCTCGGCGTCTTCGCGGTGGGTCAAGTTGAGCAGCCCGTAGGTGACGCGGGTCGCCTTGTCGTCAGCGGCAACATCGGACAACCGCGCCGCAACCATTGCGACGGGCTGGTCGACACTCAAATCCAGCTCCAGCATCGCGGCGCCGAGGACCTCCAGGGGCTCTTCCAGCGGGGCGCTGGTGAACACCAGGGCACCCCCATCCTCTTCGCGCTGGTCATGGGGCAGGTCCGGGGTCGCGGCATACGAGCACCACTTGCCAGCAAACAGGCCCACACTCAGCGGCGACTGCAGGGTCATTTCGCGTTCCGGCGCGACAGCCGATGCCCTCTCCAGCCGCCCCGGCCAGGCCAGGGTCAACGGTTCGAACTCCACGTTCGCCGAGGGCCAGTGTGGTTCGCCTACCCAGCGCCCAGGGCGCTCCTCGTAGCGGGTGGTCGGCGGGACGCTGTCCTGCATCCAGACCCTCAGCATGGGTTCGTCCATGATCCCGTTCTGCTCACCCTTCAGCCAGCGGTCCCACCAGCGCAGACATTCCTGCAGGAAACCGATGGCCGGGCCCGGTACACCCTGATGCGGATACTTGTGGCTCCAGGGGCCGACCAGACCCAGCCGCGGCCCCTGGAGGTTGGCCAGCAGGCGAAAGACCGCATTGGAGTAGCCGTCGGCCCAGCCACTGACCGCCATCACCGGGGCTCGCACCGCGGACCAGTCTTCGCAGATCGAGCCATGCTTCCAGTAGTCGTCGCGGCGCTGGTGGCGCAACCACTTCTCCAGCCACAGCCCGCTGCCCTCCAGGCGCTGGAACCACATCTCGCGCCAGCGTTCGCCCACGATCTCCGGATCCGGCGGCAGGGAGTTGTAGGCAAACATGGTCGAGGCCCAGGACAGGTTGTCCCCCAGCAGGCAGCCGCCCATGTGATGGACGTCGTCGGCGTAGCGGTCATCGGTGGAACACACACTGACCACGGCCTTCAGCTCCGGCGGTTGCAATGCCGCGATCTGCAGGCCGTTGAAGCCGCCCCAGGAGATGCCGATCATGCCCACATTGCCGTTGCACCAGGGCTGTTCACCCATCCAGCGCAGAACCTCCACGCCGTCGTCCAGCTCCTGCTGCAGGTATTCGTCCTCCAGCACCCCCTCGGAGTCACCGGACCCGCGCAGGTCCACCCGCAAACAGGCGTAACCGTGACCGGCAAAGTAGTGATGCATCGCGTCGTCGCGCAGCCGGGTGGAATCACGGCGGCGGTACGGGATGTATTCCAGGATCGCGGGTACCGGCTGCTGTTCGGCGCCTTCGGGGCGCCACAGTCGGGCGGCGAGACGCGTGCCGTCAGCAAGCGGGATCGGGATGTATTCCTCGACCTCCACCGCGCAGGGAAAGTCGTGGACAACGTTCATGACTGTACCTCGCCCGGGGGTGTGGCGGGCTCGAACTCCATGGGTAGCCGCTCCATCACGCGTGTGTAGATCCGCTCCAGTTCGGTGTTGTCCGCGGCCCCGATAAACAGGGTTGCGACCTCGTAGGAGTAGCTGTCCTGATAACAAAGCTGCGACAGCAGCATGCCCTCCTCGACTTCGATCTGTACGACCACACCGGGGAACTCGGCCTCGACGGCCGCGATGTCCGCCGGCGTGGGCATCCGCACGACCCGTGCATCCTGGTACCGGCGAACCATGAACTTGGCCGCACATCGGAAGGCCCCCTGGCGATGGGGCATCGTCGGCGCGCGCCCTAAGCCCAAATCAATCATCACCTGATGGTGATAGCAGCCATCCACCATCCGGAACAGCGGGGCATGAGACTTGGAGATGCGGGTGTTGATCTCCAGCAGCCAGATCCGGTCCGTGGCCTCATCCCAGTAGAACTCCACGTTGAACGGGGCGCAGTCATAGCCCACCTGCCGGATCACGCGGTCCGCTATCTCCTCCATCCGTGCCTGTACCGTCTGCGGAAGGATGGACGGGTACTGGTAGCGGGAGAATGAGGAGCCGGCCGCACCCTCGCGCAGGGAATCGACAGCACCGTAAATCCGGACCGCGCCCTGCCAGGCATACCCCTCCAGGGTGCACTGACGCCCCTCCGATATCAGCGCCTCGGCAATGCAGTGATTGCCATCGACCCCGGCCACCTCCGGAGGCAGTGTCGCGTGCCCCAGGACATGGTTGAAGGGCTCGCCGAAGCGGCCGATCTCCCTGCGGATCCGCTCCATGGCACGCCGGAAGTCGTCCACAACGTCGATGCGAAAGCCGAGGTAGGAGAGCACCGATTTCACCGGTTTGATCCAGAACGGAAAATCCAGGGTGACCTCGCGCAGGGGATCGTCGGCAAACGGGTTGACCGCGCAGAAGGCCGGGATGTGTTCGGGTGCAACGCGGGCCTGTTCAAGCCGGCTCCAGTACTTGTGCTCGCACTTCAGCACGCTTTCCAGGGTCGGCCCCGGCAGGTCCCTGGCCTGGCGCAGGAGGGGCAGGATCGTGCTGACCGGAAAGTCCCAGAAACCGACCACGGCATCCGCCGTGCCTGGAAACTGGCTCAACCGTTCGCGACCCTCGATCAGGATCCGACGCACCGGAAACCGGGCGCAGGGCTTGACCTCCTCGCGTGTGAACAGTGCGTGGAAGGCATAACCTTCCGCCCCAGGCAGGGTCTGGAGCTGGCCCAGATGGAAGTCGTCCAGACCGACCACGAAGATGTTGTGCCTCGCCGGCGCATTCATAACTGGCATCGTTTTCCCCGGACAACGGGTCGCCAGGGCCGCACACCGCCCTCCATGGAGTGTGGCAGGTATCCGGGTTATTACCAGCCCGGGATGTCGCTGGATCGCGCCACGCTCTTGCCGCACTATGGACGGGTGTGGGGCCTTGCCGTACCGAGCGGCTCGCCCAAGGGCCAGGAGCCGTCTGTGGAAGTGATCGCACCACAAGCCGTGGATACGCTGATCCGCCTGCTGAGCGGCGACGGCTACGAGGTGGTGGGGCCGACACGGCGCGATGGCGCGATCGTCTACGACCGGGTGGGCGGCCTCGAGGACCTGCCGGTGGGCTGGACCGACGAGCAGGCCCCCGGGCACTACCGCCTGCGCGAACGCGACGACGACGCGCTGTTCGGCTACGTGGTCGGGCCGCATTCCTGGAAGAAATACCTGTTCCCGCCCGAGGAGACCCTGTTCCGGCTGACCCGCCAGCCGGACGGCAGCTTCGTGACCGAGCCCGGCACCTCCGACGCGCCGCGCCGTGCCTTCATCGGCATGCGCGCCTGCGAGCTGGCGGCGATCGACGTGCAGGACCGGGTGTTCCTCGGCCAGGCGGTGCAGGACCGCGGCTATGCCGCCCGCCGGCGGGACCTTTTCATGGTTGCGGTCAGCTGCGCCGAGCCGGGCGGAACCTGCTTCTGCGCCTCCATGGACACCGGCCCGCGCGCCCGCGAGGGATTCGACCTGGCGCTGACCGAGGTGATCGACGCCACCCAGCACTTTCTGGTCGCCGAGGCCGGGTCCGAGGCCGGGCGCGCGATGCTCGACCGGCTCGATCCGCGCCCGGCCAGCGATGCCGAGCAGGCCGCCGCCGAGCGGGTGTGGGCCGAGGCACCGGAAAAGATGGGCCGGCAGATGCCGGCGGATGCCCACGAGGTGCTCAACCGGGCCTTCGAGCACCCGCGCTGGGAGGAAACCGCCGAGCGCTGCCTGTCCTGCTCCAACTGCACCCTGGTCTGCCCTACCTGCTTCTGCTCGCAGGTCGAGGAGGTGCCGGACCTGGAAGGCCAGCGCACCGAACGCGTGCGGAGCTGGGATTCCTGCTTCAACCAGGAACACTCGCACCTGGTCGGCGGGCCACACCGCGAGTCCGTGGCCGCGCGCTATCGCCAATGGATCACCCACAAGCTGGCCACCTGGCACGACCAGTTCGGCACCTCCGGCTGTGTCGGCTGCGGGCGCTGCATCACCTGGTGCCCGGTGGGGATCGACATCACCGAGGAAGTCACCGCGGTGCGCCGCGACCCGGAGGGCCGGGGATGAACGAGCTGCTGGCCATCATCGAGAAAGAGCCCTTCTTCGAGGATATGGCGCCGGAGCACCGGCGCCTGCTGGCGGCCTGCGCGGCGAAGTGCAGCTATACGGCCGGCACCCGGCTGATGCGCGACCACGAGCCGACCGAGACCTTCTGGCTGATCCGCGAGGGCCAGGTCGCGCTGGAGAGCCCGCTGCGGGAAGGCAGCGTGGCGTTCCAGACCCTCGGGACGGGAGACATCCTCGGCTGGTCCTGGCTGCTGCCGCCGTACCGCGCCAGCTACGATGCGCGGGCGGTGACGGACATCCATACCCTGCGCTTCGATGCCGGCGTGCTGCGCGAACGTATGGAGGCCGACCCGGCGTTCGGCTACGTACTGATGAAGCACTTCGCCGCGCTGATCGTCCAGCGCCTGCAGGCGGCGCGGTTGCAGGCGCTGGATATCTACAGCCACGGAGGGCCCGGCCATGGCAACTGACGCGGTTGCAACCCTGCCGGATCAGGCGATGGCGCCAGAGCCCTGGCGCATCCACTCGGTGCGCCGCGACGTGGCCAGCAACGAGGTCTTCAGCTGGACGCTGTACCCCGAGCCGGGGGTGGAGCCCGGCGCCGCGCCGGCACCCGGGCAGTTCAACATGCTCTACCTCTTCGGCGTGGGCGAGGTGCCGATCTCGGTCTCCGCGATCACCGACGACGGCGGCATCGTGCACACCATCCGTGCGGTGGGCAGCGTGACCCGCGCGATGCAGGATCTGGAGGCCGGCACGGTGGTCGGCCTGCGCGGGCCGTTCGGCACGGCCTGGCCGCTGGAACAGGCGCGCGGGCGCGACCTGGTGCTGGTGGCCGGCGGCATCGGCCTGGCGCCGCTGCGGCCGGTGATCCACGCGGCGCTGGAACGCCGTTCGGAGTTCGGGCGCGTGGTGGTCTGTTACGGCGCGCGCTCGCCCGGCGACATGATCTTTCGCGACGAGCTGGACGCCTGGGCCGAGCGGGATGATGTGGATCTGCGCATCACCGTGGATCGCGGCACCGCCGCCTGGCGCGGCGATGTCGGCGTGGTCACCCAGCTGGTGGATCGTGGCGGCTTCGACCGGCGCAACACCCTGGCGATGACCTGCGGCCCGGAGGTGATGATGCGCTTCACCGCGTCCGCGCTGGAGCGCCGCGGCCTGAAGCCGGAGGACATCTATGTCTCCATGGAGCGCAACATGCGCTGCGCGGTGGGCTTTTGCGGCCACTGCCAGATCGGGGCGCATTTCGTCTGCCGCGACGGCCCCGTGTTCCCCTACCCGGTGATGGAACCGGCCTTCCGGGTACGCGAGCTATGAGTCGGGAAAAGCCCACCCTGGCGGTGTTCAAGTTCGCCTCCTGCGACGGCTGCCAGCTCAGCCTGCTCGACTGCGAGGACGAGCTGCTGGCGGTGACCGACCGGATCCGGATCGCGCACTTCCCCGAGGCCACCCGCACCCGCATCGACGGGCCCTGGGACCTGACGCTGGTGGAGGGCTCGATCACCACGCCGGAGGCGGCCGAAGAGATCCGCCAGATCCGCCGCGCGTCGAAATTCCTGGTGACCATCGGCGCCTGTGCCACCGCCGGCGGCATCCAGGCCCTGCGCAACTTCGCCGATGTCGAGGCGTTCACCCGTCAGGTCTACGCCCACCCGGAATACATCGAGACCCTGGCCACCTCGGATGCGATCAGCCAGCACGTGCCGGTGGACTTCGAGCTGCGCGGATGCCCGATCGACAAGTACCAGCTGATCGAGGTCATCAGCGCCTTTCTCTACGGCCGGCGCCCGCAGGTCTCCAGCGCCAGCGTCTGCGAGGAGTGCAAGCGGGCCGGACAGGTCTGCGTGATGGTCGCCCATGGCACGCCCTGTCTCGGCCCGGTCACCCACGCCGGCTGCGGCGCGTTGTGCCCTGGTTGCAACCGCGGCTGTTATGGCTGCTTCGGGCCCAAGGAGACGCCCAACGCGCCGGGCCTGTCCGGCCAGCTGGAGACCCTGGGCATGGACCGCGCCACGCGCGTGCGCTTCTACCGCACCTTCAACGCCGGCGCCGACGCCTTCCGCGAGGAGAGCGAACGTCAGGAGAGCGGCGCGGCACCGCCCGAAGAATCAGGAAACCGGCCATGAGCGAGACCCGCACCATCGAAGTCGACTACCTCGCGCGCGTGGAGGGCGAGGGTGCGATGTACGTGCGCACCGAGGGCGACCGCGTGGAGGAGGTGAAGCTGTCGATCTTCGAGGCCCCGCGTTTCTTCGAGGGCTTCCTGCGCGGACGCGACTTCCGCGAGGCCCCGGACATCACCGCGCGCATCTGCGGCATCTGCCCGATCGCCTACCAGCTGGGCGCCTCGCTGGCAATGGAGGACATCTGTGGCATCACCGTGGACGGCGTGCTGCAGGACCTGCGGCGGCTGGCCTACTGCGGCGAGTGGATCGAGAGCCACGCCCTGCATGTATTCATGCTCCACCTGCCGGACTTCCTCGGCTATCCGGATGCGGTCACCGCCGCGAAGGACCACCCGGATATGGTGCGCAACGGCCTGCGCATCAAGAAGATCGGCAATTCCATCCTGCGCCTGCTGGGCGGGCGCGAGATCCACCCGGTGAACCTGCGCGTCGGCGGCTTCTACCGCGCGCCGTCGCCGGCCGAGGTCGCGGGGCTGGGCGAGGACCTGTCCTGGGGCCTGGAGGCCTCCTGCGAGGTCGCCGAATTCCTCGCCACCCTCGACTACCCGAACCTCGAACGCGACTACGAGTTCGTGTCGCTCGTCCACCCGGACGAATACCCGATCACCCACGGGCGCCTCGGCTCCAGCAGCGGCCTGGACGCGGCCATCCGCGACTACGACGACATCTTCACCGAGGAACACGTCGCCCACTCCAACGCCCTGCACAGCCACCGCTCGGACTCCGGCGAACCGGTGTTCATGGGCCCGCTGGCGCGCTTCGCCCTGAACCGCGAACGCCTCACCCCGCGCGCCGCCGAGCTGGCCGAGCGCGCCGGGCTGGGCGCGGCCTGTCGCAACCCCTTCCGCAGTATCCAGGTGCGCATGATCGAGATCGTCCTCGCCTTCGAGGAGGCCCTGCGCCTGGTGGACGGCTACCGGGCCGCGCCGGCCGAACCCGCGTTGCCGGTCACCCCGCGCGCCGGCACCGGCTTTGGCGCCACCGAGGCCCCGCGCGGCATCTGCTACCACCGCTACAGCATCGACGACGCGGGCCTGATCACCGACGCCAAGATCGTCCCGCCCACCTCGGTCAACCAGCCCACCATCGAGGCCGACCTGCGCGAACTGGTCCAGACCCACCTCGACCTGCCGGACGACGAACTGCGCCACCACTGCGAGGTCGCCATCCGCAACTACGACCCCTGCATCTCCTGCGCCACCCACTTCCTCGACCTGACCGTCGACCGAAAATGAACGGCGCCCGAAAGAAAGATGCGAGTTTCGGAAGGAACGCATGCGGAAGCCCACCAGACTGAATCAGGAAGAGCAGGAACTGCTCGATGCCTTTGAAGCAGGCGAGTTCGAATCGGACAAGGACAACGAACGCAGGGCATCCATTGTCGAGGCCGCGGAAAATGGATCCCGCAAGACTCCTGAACAAACCCAAGAGGCCTCGGCCGACGATGGAAGATCGGCAGGCAAGGGCCCACTCGTCATCGGCATAGGGAACCCCTGGCGCGGCGACGACGGCGTCGGCCACGCCGTAGTCGAGGCCCTGCAGGGCACCTCGGGCCTCACCACCGCCACCTGCAGCGGCGAGCCCGCCGAGCTCATGGACCTGTGGCAGGGCCACCACCCCGTCATCCTGGTCGACGCCATCGTCACCGGCGCCGCGCCCGGCACCCTCCATCGTCTTGACGCCCGCGAGCCGCTGTCGCGCGGCGCCCGCTACTCCTCGCACGGCATCGGCCTCGCCGAGGCCGTCGAACTCGCCCGTTCCCTAGACGACCTCCCGGAGACGCTCATCGTCCACGGCATCGAACCCGCCCGGCTCGAAGACGGCGCCGGCCTCTCGCCGCAAGCCATCGACGCCATCCCAAAAGCCGCCCGCCGAATCCTCGACGACCTCACACTAGCAACGCCGCCGGATCGCGGTGCCCGGTAACGGCTCCCACACATTCGCAGATTCGGGGCCGTAGCTCGCCTTTCCCGTTCAGCGAGGAGAGAGGAAGAAGGTAAAAGCTGACCGCGTTCGCGCTTCGCGTGCCCCCTTTTTGCGATTGCAGATGGTCAGGTCTATATATTCCGGATAACCCATTTATTTATCGGCGTCACCGATCTCGGTGACGCGATGCCAAACTCGGCTGTTCGAACCTGCTCCATCGATGGATGGTGGTGATGACTAAAAAAAGCAACTCGATGGTCATTGTCGTTGGGGCATCCGCTGGGGGTATGGCTGCATTAAAGACTCTGGTCGCGCAACTTCCGAAGGGTTTTGCGGCACCCATTTTCATAGTCAACCACATGAGCGCGGACAACTCCGGAGAAGCGCTGGTCAAAGCCCTGAGTGAAAGCAGCCCCCTTGCCTGTGTACAGGCGCATGACGAACACGCTTTCAAACCTGGGGGGATTTATCTGGCACCCCCCGACCAACACATGTTGCTTGAGAAGGGAAAGATCCTCATTACCAAAGGTGCCAGGGAAAACCGTTCACGGCCCGCTATTGATCCCTTGTTTCGCTCCGCAGCAGTGGCCTATGGCAACCGGGTGATAGGCATCACCCTGACGGGGTATCTGGATGATGGCACCAGCGGAATGATGGCCATCAAAAGATGCGGCGGAGTCTGCATCGCACAAGATCCCGAGGATGCGTCTTATCCGGATATGCCGCAATCGGTCATCGCGAATGTTGGGGCCGATCACTGTTTGCCGGTATCCGGGATGGGGGCGCTGCTATCCGATCTTTTGAGGAGGGAACTACCGGAAAGCAAGGAGGTTCCGGAAGACATCATGATCGAGGCAGAGATCGCAAAGCGGGTACTGAGCGATTTGCCTTCGGTCGAGGCGCTCGGCGAGCAGGTGCCCTACAACTGTCCCGACTGTGGTGGGGTGTTATGGCAAAAAGAGGAAGGAAGCATCCTGCGCTATCGCTGTCATACAGGCCATGCGTTTACCTCTTCGGTGCTGCTTGCACAACAAAATGAAAAGATCGAGGAAACGCTCTGGGTTGCGCTCAGAATGTTCGAGGAGCGCCAGAATCTGCTCGTAACTATGAGCAAGAATGAAAACAAAACGGCCGCTTCATCGATTTCCCAGCGGGCAAAGGACTCGCAAGTCCACATTGACCGCATTCGTGCCATGTTGAAGGCGACCGACCATGATTCTCACGGCAAAGAGGCGAGATGAACGTTTCCGTCAATCTCGCCGCACGCACCTCGGGCCGGGTGTTGCCCCTCGCCTCGCCATAGTGGCAAACGGCCAAGGATCCGCTGATCCATTCGCACGTTCGCGTTGAGCGTCTCAGATGTGGCCCATCGCCTCCATGGCGCGGGCGACCTTCACGAAGCCGGCGATGTTGGCGCCGACCGTGTAGTTGCCGGGCGCGCCGTATTCCTCGGCCGTTTCGTGGCAGGTGCGGTGGATGTTGGCCATGATCTCCTGCAGGCGCGCCTCGGTGTATTCGAAGGTCCAGGAGTCCCGGCTCGCATTCTGCTGCATCTCCAGCGCACTGGTTGCCACGCCGCCGGCATTCGCGGCCTTCCCGGGGCCAAAGGCGATCCCGGCCTCGCGGAAGGTCTGGATACCCTCCGGGGTGACCGGCATGTTGGCGCCCTCGGCGACCGCGATGCAGCCGTTTTCGACCAGGACCTTGGCGTCCTTTCCGGTCAGTTCGTTCTGGGTGGCACACGGCAGGGCCACATCGCAGGGGACCTCCCAGATACTGCCATTCTCGCTGTACTTCGCGCCCTTCTTGCGCTCCGCGTAGGCACTGATCGGGCCGCGCTCGCGTTCCTTGATCTGGCGCACCAGGTCCAGGTCGAGCCCGTCCTCGTCGAGGATAACCCCGCGGGAGTCGGAACAGGCGATCACCCGGGCGCCCAGCTGCTGGGCCTTCTCCGTGGCATGGATCGCCACGTTGCCGGCCCCGGAGATAATCACGCGCTTACCCTCCAGCGAGTCGTTGCGCGCCTTCAGCATCTCCTGAGTGAAGAAGATCGCCCCATAGCCGGTGGCCTCGGTGCGTGCACGGCTGCCGCCCCAGTCGAGACCCTTGCCGGTGAACACGCCGGCCTCGAAGCGGTTGGTCAGGCGCTTGTACTGGCCAAACAGGTAGCCGACCTCGCGCTGGCCCACGCCGATGTCGCCCGCGGGCACATCAGTGTACTCGCCGATGTGGCGGTACATCTCGGTCATCAGGCTCTGGCAGAAGCGCATGATTTCGGAATCGGAGCGCCCCTTCGGGTCAAAGTCGCTTCCGCCCTTGCCGCCGCCGATCGGCAGGCCGGTGAGGGCATTCTTGAACACCTGCGAGAAGCCGAGGAACTTGATGATGCCCAGGTACACCGAGGGGTGGAAACGCATGCCCCCCTTGTAGGGCCCCAGGGCGCTGTTGAACTGGACGCGGAAGGCCCGGTTGATGTGCAGCTCGCCCTTGTCCTCCTGCCAGGGGACGCGGAAGATGATCTGCCGCTCGGGCTCGCAGATGCGCTGGATGATCTTGAGTTCGGCAAACTCCGGGTACTTCACCAGTACCGGCCCCAGCGTGTCCAGCACGCCATGGACGGACTGATGGAATTCCGTCTCCCCGGCGTTGCGGTGCAGCACTTCCTGGTAAATGGGTTCGAGCTTCTCGTCGAGGCTTCCGTTCATGGATCGCATCCTGATGGTCTGATTCGGACGCATTTAGGCATGCGGGTGCCGAGAAGACAATCCCGATCGCCCCATGATGGTGCATTCCGTCACCGACCGTGCAGCACCGGAAGGGAGCCAGGGAGCAGCGCCTCCGATGGAAACCATCGACCGGCAACGCTCTGGGGCCGACCGTCCGGAACGAGGGCACTTTTACTCGCCGGTCGCGGTCTCATCTGCTATGAATAGGTGAGCATCTTCGCTCGCCCCGGTCGCCTGCAGGTCTCCACCATGTCCGAACGTGCCCCCCCGATTGCCTGGACGCCGGCCGTTTTCTTTGCACTGACCAACCTGGCCGCGGTCACGTTGGTGCCGTGGTGGTGGCTCACCCAGGGCTTCAGCGGCGCGGCCTGGCTGTTTTTTGGCCTGTTCCTGGTGCTAAGCGGCCTGGGCATCACGGTGGGTTATCACCGGCTCTGGGCGCACCGCACCTTCAAGGCGCGGGGGCCATTGCGCGTCCTGCTGGCGCTGAGCGGTGCCCTGGCGCTGCAGAACAGCATCTACAACTGGGGCGCGCGGCATCGCGTGCATCATCGCTACGTGGATGATGTGGAACGCGACCCGCATTCCATCAAGCGCGGTTTCTGGCATGCCCACATGGGCTGGATGCTGCGCAACTGGCCCACCAGCGAGCCCGACTATTCGCGGGTGAAGGACCTGGCAAAGGACCCGGTGGTGATGTGGCAACACCGGCATTACTGGACCCTGGCATGGGGACTGAACCTGGGCCTGCCTCTGCTGCTGGGGCTGGCATTCGGGGATGTGATCGGCATGCTGCTGCTGGCCGGCATTCTGCGCATGGTGCTCAGCCACCACTTCACGTTCTTCATCAACTCCCTGGCGCATTGGTGGGGCCGTCGTCCCTACAGTGACGACAGCACCGCCGTGGACAACGGACTGGTCGCCCTGCTCACCTGGGGCGAGGGGTACCACAACTTCCACCACGCCTTTCAGGCGGACTACCGCAACGGGGTGCGCTGGTGGCAGTACGACCCCTCGAAGTGGCTGATCAACCTTTTTGCCTGGACCGGACTGGTGTATGACCGCCGCTGGACACCGCGCTTCAAGATCATGCGCGCACGGCTGCACACCGAGTTTCGCCGCCTGCTCAATGCCGACCAGGCCGGGCCGGCGCACGACTCCTGGCGCGCAACCGTGGAGCGGGAGTATCAGCGTTTCCGCGATACCGTGAACCAGTGGCAGGAGGTGCAGGCGCGCAAGATGCGGGCCGGGCGCGAGGCCATGAACGATCGCTGGGTGCGCACGGAACTGCGCACCCAGTTCAAGGAACTGGAGTATCGCCTCAAGATGCAGCGCCGCCGCCTGCGCGCCCTGTCGGCCTCTCGTCGCGCGACCACGGCGTGAACGCGGGCCCCGGATTGCGGGGCCCGAGTACCTTCAGGCGCGATCACCCCCCAGCTTGGCTGCGACCCGGTCGGCCACCTTGCCACGGACCACAACCTCGTCGGCGCCCGCCTGGCGCGCCGCCTTGAGCATCGCCCCTTCCACGTGCGGGCCAAAGGCGAGAATCTTCGCGTCCGGGTAGCGCTCGCGCCAGGTCGACACCGCTTCCACGCCACGGCTGCCGAGGTCGACCACCACCAGGTCGGGCTGCTCCGGCGCCTGACTGCTGGTAACCGATGCGCCGGCCGAACGCCAGCGCGACTCCAGCCGCACGCGGGTCATCAGGTCGGGGGTGTCGAGGTGGATATGCATAGTCGGACCCGGGCACGAAGCGAAGGCGTGGAACGAACACACTTTAGCCCCTCTCTGGCTCAGCGTCAGTCATTCGAGCGCCGAGAACACACCCGCTATGTCAGTGTTGATGATGCCCGCCTGCTGCGGGACGCTCCGCCCGCCGCACCACGGCCTGAAGATGCAGGTCGCGAAGGCCCTCCAGCTTCAGGCGGATCGGCACCTGCTGTCCTTGTTCGAGCGGCTCCAACAGATCGATCAGCATCACATGCAAACTGCCGGGCTGCAGCTCCACACGATCGTTGGCAGGAATGGTGATTGATGGAACCTCGCGCATGCGCATGACGCCGTGCTCGTCCTCGACGTGGTCGTGCAACTCGGTGACCGCAGCCACCGGCGACTCAGCGGAAACGATCTCGATGTCGCGATCGGTGGTGTTGCGCAGGGTCAGATAGGCCGCAGTACTCGGCATCGTCGGCGGCATCAGCCGCACCCACGGCTGGCCCTCGAGTTTGATGCCGTCCGGGCAGTCGCAGGCAGCATGCTCTGCAGCGTCATGGGTCGGCTCGGAAGCCACCGGGGTTGCCGCGCACAACAGGCCCACAAGCGCCAGTCCGCTCAGCGTTCGGTACAGAGGGATCATCGTTTTTCTCCTTGGGTAAGGCCGGACCAGCCGGAGCCGCGTCCGGCGATCGATCAAAATTCCACGGTCCACTTCGCCCAGAGGGTGCGGCCTGGCTCGTTGATCGGCTGGGTGCTGGCTCCGAGATCGGCCGTACCGCGCTGGATGTGTTCGCTGTAAGTGCGATCGAACAGGTTGTCCACACCCAGCATCACCCGCGATCCGGAGGACACCTCCATGCCAGCGTACATCGCGGCGGTGGCAAAACCGGGGGTTTCTTCCTGGTCGAGGCTGTAGATGGTTCCCTGGCCGGGATGAATCCGGTCCTGACGTGCGACACCTCGTACCTGGGCCCCGGCAAAGCGCCCGCCGGACTGGTACTCCAGGGCCAGGGTCATTTCAGCCGGCGGCGTCTGCGCGAGAGGCACACCATCCGTATCGTTGCTGGAGCGAACCCAGGCGGCACTGGCGCGCGCCGTCCAACGTGAGTTCATGGCCCAGGCAAGATCCATCTCGGCGCCATAAGTGGTGGCGTCCACGTTGCGCGCAGCCGGGGCCTCGTTGGCGATCAGGATGTAGTCGTCGTACTGGCCGTAGAACACGGCAACCGAGCCGGTCAGATCTCCGTGATGAACCTGCAAACCCGCATCCAGCTGGGTCAGATTCTCGGTGTCGAGGTCGAACACGCGGCGACGTTCCCAGAAATCGGCGGCACGCTCGGCGCGCCCGAGACCAACGTGCCAGCGTATCGGGGCCGCGTGGAGATCCTCCTCGTAGCGCAGAAACCCGCTGGTCTGGTGTGTACGGTCGTGTTCCCCGGGCCCGGCGCCGCCGAAGCCATCGGCGTCCTGTGCGTCAGCCCGCGACCGGTCGACACGCAGACCCGTGACCAGGCGCTGGGAGTCCGAGAATGGGTACTCCAGTTCCGCGAACACGCCGGTATCGCGGAATCGGGCGGTATCCTGGCGCGGGACATCGCGCCAGACGAAAGCGTCCATTCCCATCAGGCGATTGCCCCGGTGCCGGTTGCGCTGGTGCTCGATTCCGGCGTGTAGGAGCATATCTCCCGGCAGGGCGAAATCGGCGGCGATGCGCGCGCCGGTAGTCACGCGATCGGGGTAGCTGACCATTGGCATGTTCGGCGGCTCGCGCAAGCTATAGTTGTCCATCACATGGTCGATCTCGTTGTAGAACACCCGGGCCTCGACCTGATCCAACCACGGCGTGATGCGCTCGCGCGTCAGCGCTAGGCTGTAGCCGGTTCGCTCGAACTGCGTGCCGTCCATGCCGCGGTCGTCGTAGGCCGCCTCAGCATCCGAGCGGTCGAGGGTGAGTTCCACCAGGGTGTCGGCATCCGGCCGCCAGCCGAGGATCCCGGTGCCGCTCCAGCGCGAGTACTGCGAGTGCACCGTGTTGCCGTCGCCGTCCTTGTAATCGGCCTGATCGGACAGGGTGCCGATGCCGCGGATGTAGCCCTGCTCGCTGCCAGTGGCAACATCGGTGATCAGGTCGAAACGGTCGAAGCGCCCGACGGTGATCCCGGCAAAACCGGTCACACCGCCGTCGGCATCGAACACCGGGGCATCCCGCTCGAAACGCACCGTGCCGGCGGGATTGGCGCCATACCGCACGGTCTGGGGACCCTTGCGCACCTCAATGCGGTCGAAGGCCTGCGGATATGCGTAGGCGGTGGGCGGATCCATGCGTCCGCCGCAGCCGCCAAGGATTAGGTCATCGTCCAGCAGGATGGCCAGCCGCGAGCCACCCAGACCGCGCAACTCCGGATCGCCGCTGGTGCCACCCTTGCGGCTGACCGCGAAACCGGGGATGGACGCTAGGTACGAACCTCCATCGTGTGCCGGCAACGGCAGGCGTGGCTGGCGTGGGTCGGTGGTGACCACGCCGGGCCCTTCCATTGCCGGTGCGGTGATCACCACCGGCGGCAAAAGGACGGCCGCTGGTTCGGACGTCCCATCGGCCAACGACGCACTGGGCCACATGGGTACACTGGCACCCAGTACCATAGCCAGTGCGCGGCGCAGCGTTACATTCAGCATTACTACCTCTCCCTTGTCGTGATATCGAAGGCATCAGAGCAAGGGCCAGGCCAAACCGGTCAAGCGGCGGGCCATCGAATGCAGCGCTATGAATTGGCATGATTTTTTGGCAGATGGGTAACCGCAGGGGCTATAAACGGGTTCACCCGCATGTGGCATTTGCCACAGGGCACGGGTGATATCGCACATGCGCCAGCGATCTGGTTTGTCAGTACTCGCGGGGTTAGGCAGGCTATATTGAAGGCAATCCACAGGAACTGCCGGCCACGGCGGCTGGCTGAATAGGTACGGACGGTGGGGATAGAAACCAGATCCGATCAGACGGGTGCTGAAATCATCGGCAATTCCCCGGAACTGCAGGCCGTGCTGCGCCAGGTCAGCATGGTGGCGGCCACCGATGCCACCGTGTTGGTGCTCGGCGAAAGTGGTACCGGCAAGGAGCGACTGGCGCGGCGCATTCATGCGCAGAGCCGACGCCCGGACGGGCCGCTGGTAACGTTGAACTGTGCGGCCCTGCCCGCAGAACTGGTCGAATCGGAGCTGTTCGGCCACCGGCGCGGGGCCTTTACCGGTGCCAACTCCCACCAGACCGGGCTGGTCCAGCAAGCGGCTGGGGGCACGTTATTCCTCGACGAGATCGCCGAGCTGCCGGCTGGGGCGCAGGCCAAGCTGCTGCGGTTCCTAGAGGCCGGGGAATGCCAACCCCTGGGCGCGGGGACGACCGAACACGTGGACGTGCGCGTGATCGCCGCCACCCATCAGGACCTGCATGCGTGGGTCGGTGCCGGACAGTTTCGCGCTGATCTCTATTACCGCCTGCAGGTGGTGCCACTGGAGATGCCGCCGCTGCGCCTGCGCCAGGGCGATATCCCGCTGCTCACCGAGCACTTTCGCAACACGCTGGCCGCCCACCATGGACTGACGCCGCCGACCTTTGCGCCAGCGCTGCGCAGGTGGCTGGCCCAGTGGCCATGGCCGGGCAATGTCCGCGAGCTGAAGAACCTAGTGGAGCGCTGCGTGATCTTCATGCCGGGCCAGCAGGTGGCGCCGGGCGACATCCCGGACCACTGGATGCAGCTACCCCCGGGTCAGGCGGGCGGGCCGTGGATTATCCCTCCGGACGGCCTGAGTCTGGAACGGGTGGAGATGGAACTGATCCGCCAGGCACTGGAACAGACTCGCGGCAATCGCTCGCGCGCCGCGCGCCTGCTGGGCCTGACCCGCGACACCCTGCTGTACCGTATGAAGAAACACGCCATCAGCTAGGGAGACATGGACCGGTGTCCACGCCCACGTTGGTGCCCCGTTTGTTCCGAGACAATGTGTTTCCCTGGGTGACTTGATGTTCGGGAGTCATGGATGCCATTAAGTGAGTTCGAACTAAAGCGGATAGAAAAGCCGTCGACGCCTTCGTGGAACGCCGCAGGCCTCCCGCGCATCTCCGGGATCAGGTCGATCTTGCCTATCGCATCAAGGGTCAGAGCGTGCTGCTGTTCGAGCGGCGGCCGGCCTGGGACGACTCGGGGCGTACGCTGGAGATACCTATTGCCAAGACCACACTGGTCAAAAAATCGGGCGCCTGGAAGATCTTCTGGCTGCGATCGGATCTCGCCTGGCACCGCCATGATCCGAAACCGGCCCTCGTCGCTGGATGAGGCCCTGAAGATCATCGGCGCGGACGACCACGCCTGCTTCTTCGGGTAGCACCACGGACGCCGGTGAGACCGGCAACCGGGACCACGACGAGTCCCCGGAGGAGGATGCATGCACGAGTTTTCGCTGATGGCCGATTTGATGCGCAAGATCGAGCAGGTGGCGGTCGACAACAACGCGGAGCGGGTCACCCGGGTGCGGGTATGGCTGGGCGCGCTGTCGCATATCACGCCGGAGCATTTCCGCGAGCACTTCGAGGACGGCACCCGCGGCACCGTCGCCGAGGGGGCCGAGCTGGAGGTGGAGACCTCGGACGACGAGACCCACCCCGAGGCCCAGCAGATCCTGCTGCGGAGCCTGGACGTGGCGTGAGCGCCGCCGCGACACGCGCCCCGTCGCCTGCGCGCTGGCACCTGGTGGTCACCGGCCGGGTTCAGGGCGTTGGCTTCCGGCCGTTTGTCGCGGAGCGGGCCCGGCGGCTCGGCATCACCGGCTCGGTGGGCAACACGCCGTCCGGCGTGGTGATCGAGGCCGAGGGACGAGAGGCCGCGCTCGTCGCGCTGCGGGCGGCCCTGGAGCAGGAGGCCCCGCCGGCCGCGCGGGTCGATGCGATCACCGTGACGGCATCTCGCCCCGTCGGCGACACCGCCTTCCGCGTGGTTCAGGGCCCCGGGCAGGGCGGCGCGCCGGCCCTGGCGCCGGACCGTGCACCCTGCCCCGACTGCCGCGCCGAGATCCGTGACCCCGCAGCAAGGCGCTACCGCTACCCGTTTACCGCCTGTACGGTCTGCGGGCCGCGCTGGAGTATAGCGACGGCCCTGCCCTGGGACCGCTCGCAGACCACCCTGGACGGGTTCCCGCTGTGCGCGGCCTGCCGGGCGGAATTCGAGGCCCCGGGGGACCGGCGCTTTCACGCGGAGGCCATGGCCTGCCCGGACTGCGGGCCGCAGGTAACGCTGCGCGGCCCGGACGGAAGCGAACACGCCACCGGCGATGCGGCCCTGCACGCGGCAGTCAACGCCCTGCGCGAGGGGCAGATCCTGGCGCTGAAGGGTCTGGGCGGGTTCCAGCTCCTGGTGGACGCGACCCGCCAGGATGCGGTGGCCCGCCTGCGCGCGCGCAAGCAGCGCCCGGACAAGCCGCTGGCGGTCATGCTGCCGGATGGCGACTGGCTGGACCAAGTGGCGCGCGCCACCGGCGCCGAACGTACGCTGCTGGATGCGCCGGAGGCACCGATCGTGCTGGTGGACCGCCGGCCCGGCGCCCCGCTGGCGGAGGACGTGGCGCCGGGGTTCAACCGCCTGGGATTGATGCGGCCGGCGACGCCGCTGCATCACCTGCTGCTGGAGGCCTTCGCCGGCCCGCTGGTCTGCACCTCGGGCAACCGCGGCGGCGAGCCCCTTTGTATCGACACCGCGGAGGCGGTGACCCGACTGGGCATGATCGCGGACGGGATCCTGGACCACGACCGGCCGATCGCGCGGGCACTGGACGATTCGGTGGTCCAGATCGCCGCGGGCCGGCCTCAATGCCTGCGCCTCGGCCGCGGGTATGCGCCGCTGCGAGTGCCCCTGCCAGACGCCGGGCCCGTCACCCTTGCGCTGGGGGGCCACCTGAAGGCCGCCCCGGCCCTGGCCCTGGAGAACGAGATGGTCGTCGGCGCCCACATCGGCGACCTGGACAGCGATGCGGCCCTGCACCGGCTGGCTGGCGAGGCTCGCGCACTGGGCGAGCTCTGTGGCGTGGACGTCGCGCGCGTCGCCTGCGACCGGCATCCCGACTACGCCTCCACGCCGCTGGCCGGGGGCTGGGGGCTTCCCGTCTTCGCCGTACAGCACCATTACGCCCACGCGGCGGCCTGCCTGGCAGAGCACGGGGTACGCGAACCGGCCGTGGCGCTGGTCTGGGACGGCATGGGCCTGGGCGAGGACGGCATGCTATGGGGCGGCGAATGCCTGGCAGTGGACGCCGACGGGGACTTTAAACGGCGGGGTCATCTGCGGCCCTTCCGCCTGCCCGGGGCCGAGGCCGCGATCCGCGAACCCCGGCGCGCCCTGCTGGGCCTGCTGCATGCCCACTTCGACGGCGATCCGGCCGCGCTGGAGGCGAGCCCCGCGCGGGCCTTGTTTACCGCTGCGGAATGGCACCCGCTGCTCGCGGCACTGGAGCGAGGGATCCACGCCCCCTGGACGACCAGCGTCGGGCGGCTGTTCGACGCGGTCGCGGCGCTGGAAGGGCTGCGCACCGGTGCCGGCTTCGAGGGGCAGGCGGCCATGCTCGTGCAGCAGGCGGCGGAGGCCGCAGGGGACGGGGTTGACGCCTCTGGCATTTCGCTGAGTACGGCCACAACGCCGTGGCGGGCCGACTGGGGCCCGCTGGTCGCCGCCCTGCTGGCCGATCATGCCGGCGCGGCGACACCCGGACGCATGGCGGCCCGCCTGCACGGGGCGCTGGCCGGATTCGCGGTCGACGCCGCCCGGGCCGGGGGGCATGCAACCGTGGCGCTGACCGGCGGATGCTTCCAGAATCGGTGGTTGCTGCAACAATGCGTGGACGCGCTGCAGGCCGCCGGCTTCCGTGCGCTGTGGCCGCAACGCATCCCGCCCAATGACGGCGGGCTGGCCCTGGGCCAGGCGCTGATCGGGCGCCGGGCCGCGGTGCCCCCGAACGGAGACTGAGCCCATGTGCCTTGCCATACCCGGTCGTATCGACAGCGTGGACGGTGTCGACCCGCTGTTCCGCCAGGCGCGCGTAGCTTTCGGTGGCGTCACGCGCATGGTCTCGCTGGCCTGCACCCCCGAGGCCGGGCCCGGCGACTACGTGCTGGTCCACGCCGGCATCGCGATCGCCACCCTCGACGAGGCCGCTGCCGAACGCACCCTGGCGGCCCTGCGCGAAATCCCCGCGCACGACCCGCCCGCCCCGGAGGGCCCGTGAAGCACCTGGACGAATACCGCGACCCGGCGCTGATCCTGCGTCAGGTGGAAGCGATCCGCGCCACCTGCACCCGGCGCTGGACGCTGATGGAGGTCTGCGGCGGCCAGACCCACGCGATCCTGCGCCATGGCCTGGATGAACTGCTGGCGGACGCCGTCGAGCTGATCCACGGGCCCGGCTGCCCGGTCTGCGTGACCCCGGCCGAGACCCTGGACCAGGCGGTACTGCTGACCCGACGCCCGGAGGTAATGCTTTGCACCTTCGGCGACATGCTGCGCGTGCCCGGGGCGCTGGGCGACCTGAACGCGGCGCACGCAGCCGGGGGCGAGGTGCGCGTGATCTACTCGCCGCTGGATGCGGTGGCGCTGGCGCGCGAACACCCGGAGCGCGAGGTCGTGCTGCTGGCGGTGGGCTTCGAGACCACCGCCCCGGCCGCCGCGATCGCCGTGCTGCAGGCCGAGGCCCTGGGCCTGGGCAACCTGTCGCTGCTGGTCTCGCACTCGCTGGTACCGCCGGCGATGGAGGCCCTGCTAGCCGACCCGGACAACCGCATCCAGGGCTTCCTGGCCGCCGGCCATGTCTGCACGGTGGAGGGGGCGGCCGCCTATCACGCGATCGCCGAACGCTTCCGGGTCCCAATCGTGGT
The DNA here is from genome assembly GCF_000377925.1 of Thioalkalivibrio sp. AKL12. Lineage (NCBI taxonomy): Bacteria > Pseudomonadati > Pseudomonadota > Gammaproteobacteria > Chromatiales > Ectothiorhodospiraceae > Thioalkalivibrio > Thioalkalivibrio sp. AKL12. The sequence goes on along the minus strand of NZ_KB898890.1, from coordinate 67,058 downwards.
GACCGGCTTCGAGCCGGTGGACCTGCTGGCCGGGATCCACGCCTGCGTGGAGCAACTGGAACGCGGCGCGGCCCGGGTGGAGAACCGCTACGACCGGGCAGCGCCGGACGACGGCAACGCAGCCGCGCGCGCTGCGGTCTCTCGCGTCTTCGAGCCGGTCGAGCGCGAATGGCGGGGCATGGGACGCCTGCCCGCCAGCGGCCTCGGGCTGCGCTCGGAATACGCCCGGTTCGACGCCGTGGCCCGTTTCGGGCTCGTCACACCCGAGGCGACCGGGGATGGCCCCTGCATCGCCGGCGAGGTGCTGCGCGGACTGCGCCGCCCCACCGACTGCCCCGCCTTCGGCCGCGATTGCACGCCGGATACCCCGCTGGGCGCGCCCATGGTCTCCTCCGAGGGGGCTTGCGCGGCCTACCTGTACTTTCGGGGCGAGGCATGACCACCGACGTCGTACGCCTCGCGCATGGCGGCGGGGGGCGGATGCAGGCGAAGCTGCTGGACGAGGTGATCCTGCCAGCGCTGGGCATCCCGGCCCTCGCCGCCCCCGATGCCGCCGTGCTCGACGCCCCGGGCGGGCGCCTGGCAATTACGACGGACAGCTTCGTGGTGCGGCCGCTGTTCTTCCCGGGTGGCGACATCGGCCGGCTCGCGGTGCACGGTACGATCAACGACCTCGCTATGGCCGGGGCGCGCCCCCTGTGGCTGACCCTCGGCCTGATCCTGGAGGAGGGGCTGCCGCTGGACGACCTGCGGCGCGTCCTCGCCTCGGTGCAGGCGGCCGCAGAGGAATGCGGCGTGCGGGTGGTCGCCGGCGACACCAAGGTGGTGGAGGCCAGGCGCGGCGACGGGGTCTACATCAACACCAGCGGGGTGGGCGTCGTGCCCGAAGGCGTGCAGATCACGCCGGGCGCGATCCGGCCCGGTGATGTACTGCTCGCCAGTGGCGATCTTGGCCGCCATGGTGTCGCAATCCTCGCCGCCCGCGAAAACCTGGGCCTGGACCCGCCGATCCCCAGTGACAGCGCATCGGTCGCCGGGGCCGTGGCCGCACTACTGGCCGCCGGCGTGCCAGTCCGCGCGCTGCGCGACCCGACCCGCGGCGGTGCGATCGCCGCCCTGCAGGAGCTGGCCGATGCCTCCGCCTGCCGGCTGGTGCTGGAGGACGCCGCAATCCCCGTGCGCAACGACGTGCGCGGGGCCTGCGAGATCCTCGGCCTGGACCCCCTGCACTCCGCCTGCGAGGGCCGCTTCCTGGCCGCCGTTCCGGAACACGCGACCGCTCAGGCCCTGAGGATTCTCCGGACCCGCGCGGAGACAGCCGGGGCCGTCGCCATCGGACGGGCGGAGGCGGGCGAACCGGCCGTCATCCGGCGCCTGGCGACCGGCGTGGAGCGCCGGGTCATCCTGCCGGCCGGCGAGCAACTGCCACGTATTTGCTGAAGCGGCCTGCGTATCGCGCTATGGTGGGTCAGAACGACAGGAGGACCCCGAGATGAACTTGCGCACCCTCATGGGAACCGCTCTAGCATTGGCCACCACGCCCGTCCTGGCCCACCCCGGGCACGGACACGGGGACGCCTTCTCGCTGCTCCACTTCCTGAGTTCACCCGAGCATCTCTGGCCCCTCGGGCTGCTGATGCTGGCCATTGTCGGGGGCCTGTTCGGTGCCCGCTGGTACCGCCACCGGGCGCGACGCTGACGTCAGCCGGCGACGGACGAACCTTCCACCGCCCACCAGTAGCGCTGTTCGTAGTCGCGGTCGCGATCGCGCACCGGTACCGGGACGAAACCCATCGCCGCGAAGAAGCTGGCCGCCGAGGCCTGGGCCTTGACCAGCACCCCGGCCACCCCGGCCTCGTGCGCGGCGCTCCGGCAGGCCTCGACCAGTTGCCGGCCCACACCCTGCCCGCGGTCGGCTCGCCCCACGTAGAGGCCATGCAGCAGCAGCCCGTCGGCGGCACCCTCCGGCAGCTCGCGGGGCTCCGCCGTCTCCCAGGCGGCGACGCCGACCACCTCGCCCGCACGCTCCAGCACCGTCACCTCGAGGAACATCAGATCGGCCTCGGTATAGCGGTAGGCCGGCAGGGCGAGCCGGCGCACACGTTCGGGCAGGGGCCAATCCTCGATCGCCTCGGCCACCAGATGGTTGATGGTGTCGAGATCGCCGGGGCGGGCCGGGCGGAGGGATTCGGTAGATTTCGTCATGGGCATCTTTGCAGTATCGGGCACAGTCGGGCTCGTCGTCGGCATGGTTCCTGCTCGGACCTGTTCGACGGGCCGAAGTGCCGGGACAAACGGCCCACGCGGGCCGTCACGACAACGCCATCCCCGATCAGGGATAATCGTGGCGCACCGAAAGGAGACGACACCGCACCATGACGGAACTGAAAAAGGCGATCGAGCACCAGCGCGACTACCTCGAGGACAAACTGCATGAACCCCTGGCGGAGATCGCCAGCCGCTTGAGCGCGGCGTGGCCACGCCGCGAGGCGCTGGACTCGATCCTGGAGGAGGCGATCCGCCAGATCCCGGAGGCGACCTTCGTGTATGCGCTGAATACCGAGGGGGTCCAGCTTTCGGACAACATCTCGCGCACTGGCGTACTGCCGGAACACTTCGGGCGCGATCGCTCGCAGCGCCCGTACATGAAGGAGGCCGTGCCCGCGGACGGTTTCCTGCTGTCGGATGCCTACATCAGCCTGCTCGGACGCCGGCCATCCCTGACCTCATTGCAGCTGGTGCGCGACGACCAGGGCAATGCGCTGGGCTTTCTCGGCGCGGACTTCGATCTGCGCAACCTGCCCGACTTCTCCGAGGACCTGTACGAGGAGCCCAGCGAGTGGCGCCAGATCAAGGGCGATCCGTCGATTCGCGGGACACTGTTCCTGCAGAGCCGCACCGAGAGCCTGATGGACCAGAACATGGACACCGCCCTGGCCATTCTGGAAGAACTGTTCACCGAGCGCGGCGTGTTCCAGGGCGTGTTCCACTTCTCCAGTTCCCGCGCCACGCTATGGACCACCGAGGACCCGTACCGCTACCGCATCCTGACCCACGAGTCCCTGGGCGACCCGGACGTCTGCCTGGCGTTTCCGCACGAGCCATATCCCGCGGAGGCGCTGATCCCGAAGGAGGAGGTCGGCCGCGTGCTGGAGGCGCTGCGCGCGCTGCGCTATGCCGACGAGACCGTGTACCTGCGCTCCGCCTCGATCAACCTGTTCAACGGCATGATCAGCCTGACCTTCTCCTGCGACGGCTCGCACTACATGACCTGGGACGACTTCCTCGGCCGCTCCATCCAGTTCTGGATCGGTGCCACCGGCTAGGGAGACGCGGATCGATGCGCGGCTCCCCCGGGGGCTGTCACACGCCGATCAACTGGGTCATCATGGTCACGGGATCACCGGGGCCACACGCACATGGAAACCGGATACGCCAGGGAGATGGGTGGCCGCGCCGAGCAACAGGACGCGGTGACCGTGCTACAAAACGCGGACGGGCAGAGCGCCCTGCTGCTAGTCGCGGACGGAATGGGCGGCCACGAGGGCGGGGCACGCGCCTCGCACGCCGCGATCGCGACCGCCGAACGCCTGTGGACCCGCTACGCGGGGCAGGCCGCCAATGCCCGTGCCCTGCTCCACGCTCTCTTCCACGAGACCCATGCAGCCTTGCTGGAGGCCGGGGGTACCGATCCGTCACAACGCCCCGGCACCACGCTGGTGGCACTGTATGTGACCCCGAACTCCGCCTGCTGGGCCCATTGCGGCGACAGCCGGCTGTACCACTTCGAGGGCGACACCCTTCAGCGGCGCACGCGCGATCACACCCGGGTCCAGCAGCTGGTCGACGAGGGGGTAATAAGCGAGGCGCAAATGGCAACGCACCCGGAGCAGAACCGGCTATTGCGAGGCCTCGGCGTGGTCGACCCGATCGAGGTGGACTACGCCGAGGCCCCCGTCACCCGTCACACGCGCTTCTTGTTGTGCTCGGACGGCTTCTGGGAACAGATCGGACCGATCGAGATCGCGGAACTGCTGGACAGCCCGGACCTCGACACGGCCACCGCGAGCGCAGCCGTCGAAGCGGCGCGACGCGGCGGAGCCAAGGGTGACAACGTGGCCCTGGCAGCATGGCGGACCGGGCCGCCGCGCGGGCGTTTCTGGCGCCGGCACCTGAAGGCGCGCATCGGGCCCACGCTGGGCCTTCTGGCGCTACTGGCTGCGGCCCTTGCGATCCTGCTGTGGCCGCTGGACTGATGCCGACCGTATACTCGCGGACTCGCCGAGCCGCACCAGTCCTTGCCATGATGCCAGCCCACACCACGCTGCTTCGCCTCGTCCTGCTCGCCGTACTGACAGCGTTCCTGTCCGGCTGTGCGCAGCTACAGGGCTTGTTCGACCCCGAGGCGGAGGCCACCGAGGACGTGGTCGCCGCGACCGACGAGGCCCCGTCCGACCCGCTCGCCCGTGAGGAGCAGGACGAGCGCCTCAAGATCGCCGAGATCGTGCAGCTCTTGCAGGGCGGCGAGATGGACCGGGCACGCTCGGCACTGGACCGGATCCTCGCAGATGATCCGGGCAACCGCGCCGCCCGCGGCCTGCGTGAACAGCTCTCCGGGGATCCGCAGGCGACCCTGGGCGAGGCCTATTTCGTTCACACGGTGGAGCCGGGCGACAGCCTGGGCGGGCTGGCGCGTGAGCACCTCGGCGATGCCACCCGCTTTGTGATCCTTGCACGCTACAACGACATCGAACGCCCGGACCGGCTGCTCGTCGGGCAACGGCTGCGCATCCCGCGGGATGTAGGGGGGCCGCAGCGTGGCGAGACAGATCTGGACGAACAGCTGATGGCTCTGGACCCCGACGCCGCGCCCGGCGTCAGCGAGGACGGTTTGCGCCGCGCCATCGAGGCCGACCTGGCAGCCGGGCGTTATGGCGCGGCGCTGGAGGTCGTGGAGCTGGCCCGCGAGCACCCCGAGGCGCAGAACGAATGGGCCAGCTGGCTGGACCCGCTTTCGCGCGACGCGGCGATCGGCTACTGGCACCGGCGGGGCGTGGAGGCGCGCTCTGCAGGCGCGACCGGAAACGCGCTGGAGGCCTTCGGCCGGGTGCTCGAACAGGACCCGCAACACGCGACCGCGCGCCAGCACCTTGACGAGCTGGAGCAACAGCGCAAGGAGGCCCTGCACGCGGAGGCCATCGTGCGCTACCGCAACCAGGACCTGGAGACCGCCATCGCATTGTGGGACGAGGCCCTGGCGATCGACCCCGGATTCGAGGCGGCGCGCGGCTATCGCCTGCGAGCCCTGGAACTGCAGCGTCGCCTGAATGCCCTGGACCGCGAGAACGGCCGGAGTTAATCCGTAGCGGTACGTCTTGAGGTGGCTTCGATCGGCAACTCGTCGGATGCGAGCTCCTGGGTGCGGTCGCCGTCAGCAACCGGCCCGGCAGCGCTGCGCTCGGGCGTCCCGGCGACCCGGCGCTTCATGCGCGCCTCCAGCGAGTCGGCCATCGCGTTGTAGGCACTGAAGACCCGCTCGAAGTCGTCGTGTCGACGGGCACGGATCCGGGTATCGAGCCGCCCCTGACCGATCTGGTCCAGCGCCCCGCGCAGGCGGTCCAGCGGCGCCTGAAGACGCCGGGCGAGCACGTAGGCCCCCAGGAGCACCGCGAGGAGGGTGACCAGCGTGAGCATCAGCAAGGCCATGAAGGTGGCCTCGTTCGCCGCGCGCAGCGACCCCGTGGACAGCCCGACCTGGAGTTGCCCAAGGTGATGATCCTGGTAGCGAACCGGGGCCTCGAACATGAACAGCTCTGCGCCATCCCGCCCGGTGACGGACCACACGGCCTGGCCGTCGCGACGCTGAAGCAGGCGGTCCTCGGAAGGCGGCTCGTAGGGCTGGCCCAGGGCCTCCGGGTCGCTGCTGGCCACCACCTCGCCGCGGTGGTCCACGACGCTCAGCAGGGCAATCTCCCGGTTCGCCTGCATGTCGCGCAGGCGGCCCTGGACCGCGATGGTGTCCTCCAGCAACAGGTCCTCGGCACTCTCCACCGAGATGATCTGCGCCAGCGTGGCCCCATAGTCAAACGCCAGATCGGTCATCACCTCGTTCTGCTTCTGGTGTACCAGCGTACCGCCGACAACCAGGGTGACCGCCACCAGTGCCCCCATGACCGCGGCCCAGCGCAGACGCAGCGGGATGATCCGACGCCCGGCACCTGCCCGTTCGCGCTCGGCGCGTTGCTCGTCGATACGCTCGAGGTCCACCAGTAGCTCGCCGGCCGACTGGTAGCGCTCGTCCGGCTCCTTCGCCAGCAGGCGCAGCACCAGCTCGATCAGTTCCTGCGGACAGTCGCGCACGATGACCCGCGGTGCGGGGACCGAATCCTTGACCACCCGGGTCAGCAGGGTCTCGACATCATGCCCGCGAAACGGGGTGGCCCCCGTCAGGAGCTCGTACAGCACCACGCCCACGGAATAGAGATCGGCACGAGCGTCGGTATCGCGGCCACGGACCTGCTCCGGCGCCATATAGTGCGGCGATCCTGCGATATAGCCGTCGTCGTCCTCGGCAAGCCAGTCGTCGTCGGCGCGCCAGTCGGGGTCCCTGAGGGTGCGGGCAATGCCGAAGTCCATCACCTTGATGTTCGCCGTGGCGCTGGTGACGATGATGTTCTCGGGCTTGATGTCGCGGTGCACGACGCCATGCCGGTGCGCATAGTCCAGGGCCTCCACCAGCTGGATGGCGATCTTCAGGACATTGCGCAGCAGCAGCGGGCGGAACTGTTCCGCGAACTCCGCGAGGGTGATGCCGTCCAGCAGCTCCATCGCGATGAACGGCTGCTGATCCGACTCGCCGACATCGAAGATGGTGACGATGCCCGGGTGGGTCAGGGTGCCGGCGGCGCGCGCCTCGGCCAGGAAGCGCCGGCGGTACTCGGGCCGTCGGGCGTAGTCCGGCTGCAGGCACTTGATCGCCAGCGGACGCCGGATATCCGGGTCATAGCCGCGATGGATGACAGCCATCGCACCGCGCCCGATCTCCTCGCCGACCCCGTAGCGTCCGATCCGCTGCATGCTCCGGCGACCCTGAGCCTCAAACCGTCTCGAGCAGGATGCGCGCGACGACCGCCAGTACCAGGACCGCCACCGCGATGCCCAGCCAGCGCCAGCGTGACCGAGGCCCACGGCCAGGCCGGGCATCGGAACCGTCGTCGCGGCGGCGGAACACGAACTCGGCCCGCCCGAAACGGACGTGGTCGCCGTCCTTCAGCGCAGCCTCGTGCACCTTCTCGTCGTTCACCCAGGTGCCGTTGGTGGACAAGAGATTGACCACCCGGCATTCGCCGCCGTCGTTGACCAGCCAGGCATGCTGCGAGGAGACGCTGCCCTCCTGCAGAACGATGTCATTGGTCGCCTGACGGCCCACCGAGCGCTTGCCCGGTTTCAAGGTCAGGCGCTGCTGGCCGAAGGGCTCGGAGATCCCCACCAGCACCGGGTGGCCGCCGGGGGGTGCCCCCTCGCTGGCAGTGTCCGCGGCACTTTCCTGCTCGGGCAAGGCCTGTCCCTGAAACAGCATCGTCCCCTGCGGACCGCTGCGGTCGGCATCCCTGCGTCGTCCCTGATCGCTCATACATCCCCCTGCTTCACGAGCCGTGATCCGGCCCTGTTATTCGGGCTTGCACCCGGCTGAGTATGCACGGGCGGCGCGCGCCAAAACAACGAATGCGTCACAGCATGAAATGGCCTGCTATGCTCCGGTCATCCACCCATCACGACAAGGAGTCTGGACATGGAACAGGACGCCACCAGCGGGACCGACCTCCGTGGACTGATCGAGCCGCTTGTAAGGGGCAAGTTCTGGATGCAGTTGATCGGGGTGATGCTGATCATCTCGGGCGTGCTGACGGCCCTGTCGATCGTCGGCATCATCATCGCCTGGATCCCGATCTGGGCCGGGGTGGTGCTGATGCAGGCCGCTGGCGCCTCCCAGCGTGCGTTTGAAAGCGCCGATCCGGAGGCGATCAAGTACGCACTGGGCCGCCTGCGCATCTACTTCACCATCTTTGGCGTGCTACTGCTGATCTACCTGATCCTGATGGTGCTGGGCATGATCTTCGGGATCGGCGCCGGCCTGATGGGCGGCTTCGGCCACATGCAGTAGACCGCACCCCGGCCGCGTCATGGCGGGCCCCCGGAAGGGGGCGTGGCAGACGAACGCGAACACACCCGACGGCCGCCGTTGGTGCCGCAAGCGGCCTACCGATAGCCAGGTCGGACGCAACGTCCGGTGAGGCCGGAGGCAGATTGCTTCGTCGCTGCGCTCCTCGCAATGACGAGGATGTCGCTCAGACCTCGCGGTAGATTTGTGCGCCCTTGTTGACGAACTCGACCGCCTTCTCCTGCATCCCCTTCTTCAGAGCCTCGTCCTCGGAAACACCCTGGGCCGCGGCGTAATCGCGCACGTCCTGGGTGATCTTCATGGAGCAGAAGTTGGGACCGCACATGGAGCAGAAGTGGGCGACCTTGTGCGCGTCCTTGGGCAGGGTCTCGTCGTGGAATTCGCGCGCGCGTTCCGGGTCCAGCGCCAGGTTGAACTGATCCTCCCAGCGGAACTCGAAGCGCGCCTTGGACAGCGCGTTGTCCTGCAGCTGGGCGCCGGGGAAGCCCTTGGCGAGATCCGCCGCGTGGGCCGCGATCTTGTAGGTGATGATGCCGTCGCGCACGTCCTGCTTGTTGGGCAGGCCCAGATGCTCCTTCGGCGTCACGTAGCAGAGCATCGCGGTGCCGTACCAGCCGATGTTGGCCGCGCCGATGCCGGAGGTGATGTGGTCGTAGGCCGGGGCGATATCGGTGACCAGCGGGCCGAGGGTATAGAACGGCGCCTCGAAGCAGTCTTCCAGCTCCTTGTCGACGTTCTCCTTCACCTTCTGCAGCGGGACGTGGCCGGGGCCCTCGATCATCACCTGCACGTCGTGCGCCCAGGCCTTCTGCGTCAGCTCGCCCAGGGTCTCCAGCTCGCCGAACTGCGCGGCGTCGTTGGCGTCGGCCAGGCAGCCAGGGCGCAGCCCGTCACCGAGGGAGAACGAGACGTCGAACGCCTTCATGATCTCGCAGATCTCGTCGAAACGGGTGTAGAGGAAGTTCTCCTCGTGATGCGCCAGGCACCACTTGGCCATGATCGATCCACCGCGCGAGACGATGCCGGTCACCCGATCGGCGGTCAGCGGCACGTACTGCAACCGCACGCCGGCATGGATGGTGAAGTAGTCCACACCCTGTTCGGCCTGCTCGATCAGGGTGTCGCGGAACAGTTCCCAGGTCAGGTCCTCGGGCTTGCCGTCGACCTTCTCCAGCGCCTGGTAAATCGGCACGGTACCGATCGGCACCGGCGAGTTGCGCAGGATCCACTCGCGGGTCTCGTGGATGTTCTTGCCGGTGGACAGGTCCATCAGGGTGTCGCCGCCCCAGCGCGCGGACCATACGAGCTTCTCGACCTCCTCCTCGATCGAGGAGGAGACCGCGGAGTTGCCGATGTTGGTGTTCACCTTCACCCGGAAGTTGCGGCCGATGATCATCGGCTCCAGCTCCGGGTGGTTGATGTTGGCCGGAATGATCGCGCGGCCGCGGGCGATTTCGTCACGCACGAACTCGGGCGTGATCGCCTCGGGGATGGACGCCCCGAAGGACTCGCCGGCGTGCTGGCGCAGCAGCTTCTTGTAGCGCGGGTCGGCGCGCAGCTCCTGCAGGCGGTTGTTCTCGCGGATGGCGACGAACTCCATCTCCGGTGTGATGGTCCCCTGGCGGGCGTAGTGCATCTGCGAGACGTTCGCCCCGGCATGCGCGCGGCGCGGCGGGCGGATGTGCTCGAAGCGCAGGCTGGCCAGTTCCGGGTCGGCGGCGCGGGCGCGGCCGTATTCGGAGCTCGGGCCATCCTGCCATTCGGTGTCGCCGCGCTCGTCAATCCAGCCGCCGCGCAGATCCGTCAGGCCCTGGCGCAGATCGATGGTCGCGTCCGGATCCGTGTACGGGCCCGAGGTGTCGTAGACCGGGATCGGCGGGTTCTCTTCCGGGGTGCCGGAGGTCAGCGTGGGGCTTTGTGCGACCTGGCGGAACGGCACGCGGATATCCGGGCGCGAACCCTGCACGAAGACCTTCTCGGAATTGGGAAACGGGCGCGTGACGTCGGCGGAGACCTGGGCGGTCTTGCGGGCGAAGGACTCGGGAATGGCGCTCATACGGTGACCTCTGCGATGCGGATGTGGCAGCAGAGGGAACAGAACGGGCCGGACAGACTGCGAACGGGGCGCGCGCGGACTGGATCGAGCACCGAGCTTCCCTCCGCCAGCGTTAACTGGTTCAGGTTCAAGGGGACTCTCTCAGCTCGCATCGATCGCGGGCACCCCCAGCTCTGACGGATGAGTGTACCGCACAGAGGGCGGCGGCGGGACCAACAAGACAGCGCGCGCTCCGGTGTTTTGCGTTAGATTATCGCTTTGTGACAACCTTCGCGCCGCCATGTCCCCCAAGAACTTCGTCTTCGAGCTGTTTGGCCGTTCCCCGGTACGCCCGCTACAGGCGCACATGGAAAAGGTGCGCGCCTGCATCGCCGAGCTCCCGCCGTTCATGGAGGCCATGGCCCGCGACGACTGGGAGACCGCGCGGGTACAGCAGAAGAAGATTTCGAAGCTGGAACGCGAGGCGGACCGCCTGAAGAAGGACCTGCGCCTGCACCTGCCCAAGGGCATGATGCTGGCCATGTCGCGCCGCGACGTGCTCGACACCCTGCTGATCCAGGACCGCATCGCCAACATGGCGAAAGACATCGCCGGGCTGATGCTGGGCCGGCAGATGCAGTTCCCCGACAACATGGGCGAGCCGCTGAAGCGCTTCCTCGATCGCAGCGTGGATGCGGTCGACCAGGCCGGCCGGGCAATCAACGAGCTGGACGAACTGGTGGAGGCGGGCTTCCGCGGCCACGAGGTCGAGGTCGTCAACGGCATCCTCACTGAGCTGGACCAGATCGAGCACGAGTCCGACGAGGCCCAGCGCGAGGTGCGCGAGATCCTGTTCGCGCAGGAGGCCGAACTACCCCCGGTCAACGTGATGTTCATGTATCGCGTGATCGACTCCATCGGCGAGCTGGCCGACCTGGCCCAGCGTGTAGGCAGCCGCCTGCAGCTGATGCTCGCCAAGTAACCACCGGCACCCAGGCACAGGCACCGAGGACGGCATGGAATACAGCACCCTGTTGCTCGGCCTTGCAGTGATCTTCGGCCTGTTCATGGCCTGGGGCATCGGCGCCAACGACGTTGCCAATGCCATGGGCACCTCGGTGGGCTCACGCGCGCTGACGATTCGCCAGGCGGTGTTTGTAGCCGCGATCTTCGTGTTCTCCGGGGCCTGGCTGGCCGGCGGCGAGGTCACCCAGACCATTCGAAGCGGGATGGTCGACTCCAGCCTGATGGCCGACAACCCCGAATTGCTCGTTTACGGGATGCTGGCGGCCCTGGCAGCCGCCGGGACCTGGCTGATGGTCGCCTCCTATTTTGGCTGGCCGGTCTCCACGACCCACTCCATCATTGGCGCCATCGTCGGCTTTGCCGTGGTCGGCCTCGGCTTCGAGGTGGTTCGCTGGGAACGTGTCGGCACCATCGCGATGTCCTGGGTGGTCTCGCCGCTCGTCGGCGGGATGATCGCCTTTGCCCTGTTCCGCAGTGTGCAGATCCTGATCCTCGATACCGTCGATCCGCTGAAGAACGCCAAGCGCTGGGCGCCGCTCTATATCTTCCTCACGGCCTTTGTCACGGCACTGGTAACGATGTTCAAGGGCCTGACCCACGTCGGCCTGGACCTCACGCCCGTGCAGGCCTATGGCTTCGCGATCCTGATCAGCGCCATCGTGGTCGTGCTCGGGATGATGGCAATCCGGCGCCTGCGCTTTGACGATCCCACCGGCGTGGGCGAGGAAGGCTCCCATTTCGCCAATGTCGAGAAGGTGTTCGGCATCCAGATGGTGGTGACCGGGTGCGCGATGGCCTTTGCCCTGGGCTCCAACGACGTCGCCAATGCCGTCGGCCCGCTGGCTGCAGTCGTGGACGTGATCCAGACCGGCGATGTGAGCACCGAGACTGTCGTGCCCATGTGGGTGCTGCTGCTGGGTGGGGTCGGCATCGTGTTCGGCCTGTTCACCTACGGCCACAAGGTGATCGCGACCGTGGGCACCGGGATCACCCAGCTCACCCCCAGCCGCGGCTATGCCGCCACCGCCGCGGCGGCGGCCACCGTGGTCCTGGCCTCCGGCACCGGCCTGCCGATCTCCACTACCCATACCCTAGTGGGCGCGATCCTCGGCGTGGGCCTGGCGCGCGGGATTGCCGCGATCAATCTGGGGCTGGTGCGGATGATCTTCCTGTCCTGGATCGTGACCCTGCCGGCCGGCGCGATCCTCGCGGTGGTCTACTTCTACATCCTGCGCGGCATCCTCGGATAAGTTGGCCCCGGTCTCCGGACGTTCCAGTCCGGGGTCCGGCCTGCACGCCCTCTCAGGACGAACAGCTTAGCTGGATCCCGCTCGCCCACTCCGGCGGCAGGTCCGCATAGGCCTCGTATTCCGGCTGTTCAGCGAACGGACGCGCCAGGATCTGCTGCAGACGCAGCACCTCGGATGCATCCCCTGCCTCGGCTTGCTCGATCGCGGCCTGGGCCAGATGGTTGCGCAGGATGTACTTGGGATTGACGGCATTCATCGCCGCGCGCCGCTCTTCAGGGGGCAGCCCCTCCCTCGCCAGCCGCGCCTGATAGCGCGACCACCAAGCCTGCCATGCGGCCCCATCCTCCAGTTCCGATTCCAGTTGCGCCCGGATCTCCGCCTGCTCGAGATCCGGCAGCTGGCGGAAGAAGCGGGTGTAATCCACACCCTCGGCTGCCATGCGCGCGAGCAGATCCTGGATCAATGCCTCGTCGTCCTCCTGTTCCACCTGCAGCCCGAGCTTCGCGCGCATACGCGCCAACCAGGCCTGCCGGTACTGCGGCTGGAAGCCCTGCAGCAGCGCCTTGGCGCGCTCGATCGCCGCCTCGCGAGTGGCGTCGGCGAAATGGATCACCAGGGTCTCGGCCAGGCGGATCAGGTTCCACTGCGCGATCTGCGGCTGCTGGTCGAAGGCATAGCGCCCGCCCTGGTCGGTGTGGTTGCAGATGTAGCCGGGGTCGAAGGCATCCATGAACGCGAACGGGCCGTAGTCGATGGTCAGGCCGGCCAGGCTCATGTTGTCGGTGTTCATCACGCCGTGACAGAAGCCGATGGCCTGCCAGTCGGCGACCATCTCCGCGGTGCGGGCGATCACCGCCTCCAGCATCGCGGCGACGGGATCATCGGCACCCTGGAGTTCCGGGTAGTCATGCGCCAGGGCGTAGTCGATCAGCTCCTGCAGGCGGGCGCTGTAGCCGTTGTAGTGGAAGTATTCGAAATGGCCGAAGCGCAGGAAGCTGGGCGCGGCGCGCAGCACGATGGCCGCCGGCTCGACGCGCTCGCGGTACACCGGCAGGCTGGAGCCAAACAACGCCACCGCGCGGGTAGTCGGCACGCCCAACGCGGCCATCGCCTCCGAGACCAGGTACTCGCGCACCGAGGAACGCATGACCGCACGACCGTCCGCGCCGCGCGAGAAGCGCGTCGGGCCGGCACCCTTGACCTGCAACTCCCAGGTCTCGCCCGTTGGCGTGCGAACCTCGCCCAGGAGCTTCGCGCGACCATCGCCCAGTTGCGGCACGAAGACGCCGAACTGGTGTCCCGCGTACACCGAGGCCCGCGGCTCGGCCCCCGCCAGCTCGCTACCGTGAGTGCAGGCCCCGAGCCACGGGTCGCGGCCCAGGGCCGCAGCCTCCAGGCCCAGACGCTCGCACATGGCCGGGCTGCTCGCCAGGCAGGTCGCATCCGGAAACGGGGCGGGCGCCGGGCTCTCGTGAAAGGCCTCCGGCAGCCGGGCAAAGTGGTTGATCCACTCCAGCTGGCTCTCGGATGCGGTGGCGTTGACGGGCTCGGGGACCGACATGGGGCATTCTCGGCAGGTTGCGGTGTCAGGGGTTATCATGCGCGTCGCATCGACCCGGGTTCAGGAACCCACGGCGGTCGCGCGTTCATTTTCCGGCCGGATGCCCCACGGCAAACGGCACCCTGCATTCCGGAGGCAAACCCCGTGTCCGAACAAGACAACCCCAAGCCGCAGAACCTGAAGACCAACGAACGCCTGGTCTGGCTCGGCTTCATGCTGTTTTTCGTGGTCGTGCTGGCGATCTACATCGCCCGCGGCAACGGGCTCGAACAGGATCTTTCGGAGGCCAACCGCGATCTGCTGCAGGCGCAGATGCAGCTGCAGCAATACACCCGCCACGAGATCCCGCGTCCGGTGGAACTGGGCCTGACCAATGCCCATCTCCAGGACCTGCAGCGTCGCGGCATGGTGCGCCCGAACGAGCGTCTCGCCGATGACCTGATGCAGCAGACCGGCCTGATCCCGCACGAGGCGCCGGAAGGCGACGCATACGCGTTCCGCCGCGACGGCATCCACGTCCTGAACCACCAGTGGGTCCTGGCGAACTTCGAGGGCGACTCGGCGCACGGCCAGCTACTGCTGGCCTACGAGGTCGTCCACGGCAACGTCCACTGGGAAGTGCTGGAGTCCACGCTGGACCGGATCTGAAGGCGGGCCAGGCGGCACACAGACGCGCCCCGCCCCCGGGAACCGGAGTGCGGGGTGAACTAACTCAGCGGTCGGCGCGGGCCAGCGCGGCCAGGTGCTCGCGGGCGGCCGCAGCCTGGCGGCGCACCTGTTCCGGGGCGGTCCCCCCCGTGAGGTTACGCGCGGCGGCCGAGCCCTCGGGCGTCAGCACCGTGAACACGTCCTCGCCCACCGCCGGGCTGATCGCCTGCAGGTCCGCCAGCGGCAGCTCCGCCAGGTCCACCCCGCGCTCCTGCGCAATACGCACCGCGCGCCCGACGACCTCGTGGGCATCGCGAAAGGCCACACCGCGCCCGACCAGGTAGTCGGCCAGATCGGTCGCCGTGGCGAAGCCCTTGCGGGTTGCCGCCAGGGTGTTCTCCCGCCGCACCTCAAGGTTCGGCACCATGTCGCCGAACGCACGCAGCGAGCCCAGCAGGGTGTCGACGGTGTCGAACAGCGGTTCCTTGTCTTCCTGATTATCCTTGTTGTACGCCAGCGGCTGGCTCTTCATCAGGGTCAGCAGCGACATCAGGTGGCCGTAGACCCGGCCGGTCTTGCCCCGCACCAGTTCGGGTACGTCCGGGTTCTTCTTTTGCGGCATGATCGAGGAGCCGGTGCAGTAGCGATCCGGCAGCTCGATGAAGGCGAACTGGGCGCTGGTCCACAGCACCAGCTCCTCGGCCTGACGCGACAGGTGCATCATCAGGGTCGCGGCGGCTGCGGTGAATTCGATGGCGAAATCACGATCGGAGACCGCGTCCAGGGAGTTGCGGGTGACACTGTCGAAACCCAGCAGTTCGGCGGTGTATTCACGATCCAGCGGATACGGCGTACCAGCCAGCGCGGCTGCGCCCAGCGGCAGGATGTTCACCCGGCGCCGCGTATCACGCAGACGCTCGGCATCGCGCTCCAGCATCTCGTACCAGGCCAGCATGTGATGGCCGAAGGTGACCGGCTGGGCGGTCTGCAGGTGGGTAAAGCCGGGCATCACGGTATCCGCCTCACGCTCGGCCAGGGCCACCAGGCCATCCTGATAGCCGCGGATCAGGCGCAGGACATCGTCGATGGCCGCGCGCAGCCACAGGCGGATGTCGGTCGCGATCTGGTCGTTGCGCGAACGCCCGGTGTGCAGCTTCTTGCCGACGTCGCCGATGCGCTCGATCAGCCGCGCCTCGATGTTCATGTGGACGTCCTCGCGCCCGACCTGCCAGTCGAACTCGCCGGCGGCAATCTCATCGCGGATCGCGTCCAGCCCCGCGAGGATCTCCCCGGCCTCGGCCTCTGTCAGCACCCCGACCTTGGCCAGCATGCGCGCATGCGCCTGCGAGCCCTGGATGTCCTCGCGGTACAGACGCCGGTCGAAATCCACCGACGCGGTGAAGCGCTCGACGAAGGCATCGGTCGGCTCGGAAAAGCGCCCGCCCCACAGCTTGGCCTCACCGGAGGCGGCAGGCGTGGCGGCTGGCTTGTCGTGCGGGGAATCCTGCGTCATGGTGCATCCTGAAGCGGGTGGGGAAAGACACGGAAGTATACGGGCACAGCCGGGGAGTGAACATGGCGCGGTCCTGCGCCCGTTTGTGCACGGCAACAGGGGAGAGTGTTACGCATGGCCCAGGGGGAAACCACCAGGGACACCACCGGGGAGCTCTCGCCGCTGCCCGATTTCTGCAGTGCGGAGACGTTGCTGCGTGTGCTCATGGTGGCCGTGCTGCTGGCACTGGCCGTAGCCCTGTTGCGCGGCGGCGGCCAGGACTGGCTGTCGGCCCTGGCGCTGCACGCGCTGTTCATCTTCTGGGTGGCGCTGACCAGCCTGTTGATCCTGTGCGGGCTCAAGAGATCGCTGCACCGACTGCCGCTGACCGCGCAGATCGTGCTGCCGCCCCTGGTTCCCATCGCCAACACCGCCATCGTCTATCGCCTCGCGGAGGAACTGGTGCTGGCCGACCCGGCGCTGCGCTGGCCGGTGATCGGCGTCGCCACCATCCTCAGCCTGATGGCCATGCACTACCTGTACCTGCAGGCGGCCTGGCAACGCGAAACCCGGGCCGTGGCAGCGGCCCGGGAACAGGCCATGCGCGCCCGCCTGCGCCCGCATTTTCTCTACAACAGCATGAACACCATCGCCGGGCTGTGTCGCAGTGATCCTGCGCGTGCGGAACAGGTCACCCTGGATCTGGCGGATCTGTTCCGTGCGACCTTCGCCACCGGGGATCGCCACTCGCTGCGCGAGGAGCTGGACCTGGTCCGCGCGTTCCTCGAGATCGAACAGACCCGTTTCGGCGAACGCCTGGTACTCGACTGGGACTGCCCCGACCATCCGGGCCTGGATCTCGATGTGCCCACGCTGATCCTGCAACCGCTGGCGGAGAACGCGATCCAGCACGGGATCGCACCCGCACGCGGCGCAGGGCGCATATGGGTGCGCTGCCGCATGGATTCCGGACGGGTCACGGTGACCATCGGCAACACCGTGGATCCACACGCACGCGGCGAGGGGACCGGCACCGCCACCGATGCGGTACGCCTGCGGCTGCAGCACGCCTTCGGCGGGCAGGTACACTTCGAGGCCGAGGCCGAGGTCGAGCGGTTCGAGGTCCGGATCCGTTTGCCGCTCGCGAACCGGGGGGAAACCACATGAACACCGCTCGACTGGAGTTATTGATTGCCGACGACGAGCCGATTGCCCGTCAACGGCTGACCGCGCTCGCGCAGGAGTTGGGGCATCGGGTGGTGGCGCAAGCTGCGCATGCCGGCGAGGTCGAGATGCAATTGCAGGACCACGCGCCGGATGCCCTGCTGCTGGATATCGACATGCCCGGGGAAACCGGGCTGGAACTCGCGCGGCGTCTGCATGCAGAAGATCCCGCGCTGACGGTGATCCTGGTCACCGCCCACGACCGCTTTCCGCTGGAGGCGTTCGAGGCCGGGGTGCGCGACTACGTGCTGAAGCCGGTGCGCCGCGAACGGCTGGAACAGGCGTTGCAGCGTGCGGTGCAGCAAAAACAGGACCGGCCCGAGACCTTCCCGAACGAGGTCCACATCACCGTCGGCCGGCGCGAGGAACGCGTACCGCTGGAACAGGTGGACATCTTCATCGCGGAGGGCGGTTACGTCATGGCGCGTTCGGCACGCCTGGCCGGCTTCGTCGACGCCCGCCTGCGCGAACTGGAGGGCCGGTACGGCCCCGCCCTGTTGCGGGTGCACCGCGGCTGCCTGGCGGTGAAGGCCTCGATCAAGGGCGTCGAAAGCCTCGGCCAGACCGACCACCGCCTGCTGTTCCACGATGACCTGGACCCCATCCCCATCAGCCGCCGCCAGCTGCCACGAGTGCGCGATTACCTGCGCAACGGGACCTGAGAGGGCCGCACACCCCTGCGGGATTCGGGGCGCGAAGCATTCGCCGTTATACTAGTCCGTTTGAACGCCCGGCCGCTCGCGCCGTGGCTCGCCCGGACAATCCATGAAGCCTGTACGCATCGCCACCCGAAAGAGCCCGCTTGCCATGTGGCAGGCCGAACACGTCGCCGCCCGTCTGCGCGCCCGTGATCCGGAACGCCCGGTTGAACTGGTGGGCATGACCACCCAGGGCGACCGTGTCCTGGACTCCCCGCTGGCGCGGATCGGCGGCAAGGGCCTGTTCGTGAAGGAGCTGGAGATCGCGCTGCTGGAGGACCGCGCCGACATCGCGGTGCACTCGGTGAAGGACGTGCCGATGGAGCTGCCCGAGCAGCTCGAACTGCCGGTGATCCTCGACCGCGAGGACCCGCTGGATGCGTTCGTGTCCAACCAGTACGCACATGTCGACGAGCTGCCGCAGGGGGCCCGGGTTGGCTCCTCTAGCCTGCGCCGGCAGTGCCAGCTGCGCGCGCGGCGACCGGACCTGGAGGTCCGTGACCTGCGCGGCAACGTGAATACCCGCCTGGGCAAGCTGGATGCCGGCGAATACGACGCTATCCTGCTCGCTGCAGCCGGGCTCAAGCGCCTCGGGTTCCATGAGCGGATTCGCAGCTGCCTGGAGCCAGACGTCAGCCTGCCGGCGGTTGGTCAGGGTGCCATCGCCATCGAGTGTCGCGCCGGCGATACCGCCATCGGCGCGCTGATCGCACCATTGAACGATGCGGATACCGCCGACCGCGTGCGCGCCGAGCGGGCCTTCAACCGTCGCCTGGAAGGCGGCTGTCAGGTCCCACTGGCTGCCCATGCGACGCTGGTCGGGGATCAGCTGCACCTGGACGGCCTGGTCGGCGCGGTGGATGGCAGTCGCCTGTTGCGCCGCCAGGTCGAGGGGCCGCGCAGCGACGCCCAGGCCCTCGGGATCCGCCTGGCGGACATGCTGCTGGAACTCGGGGCAGGCGAACTGCTCGCGGCCGCACATCGCGAACACGGCCAGGACACGAAGGGGTAGACGCATGACCGCATCCGCAGACGACAACACGGTGGTCGACGAGGCCTGCGGCCCGCTGGCCGGCCTTGGCATCCTGGTCACCCGCCCGGCCGCCCAGGCGGAGCCGTTCTGTACCGCCTTGACGGCCGAGGGCGCGAGCGTGATCCGCTTTCCCGTGCTGGAGATCCTGGCCCCCAGTGATCCCACCAACCTGCGCGAGGTGCTGGACCGGCTGGCGGACTTCGATATCGCCGTGTTCATCAGCCCGAACGCCGTCCAGCGCGTGCTCAATCTGGCCCTGGCGGAACATTCATGGCCCGCCACCACAAAGATCGCGGCGATCGGCAACCGCACGGCGCAGGAATTGAAGGGCTTCGGGCGCCCGGCGGACATCCTGCCGCCGCGACGCTTCGACAGCGAGGCCCTGCTGGCGCAGGAGGCGATGCAGGAGGTGGCCGGCAAGCGCGTGGTGATCTTCCGCGGCGATGGCGGCCGCGAATTGCTGGGCGACACCCTGAAGGCCCGCGGCGCCGAGGTGACCTTTGCCGAAGCCTACCGCCGCGGGCGCCCCGAGGGCGATACCGGCGAGCTGATGTACGCCTTCTCGCGCGGGCAGATCGGCGTGATCACCATCACCAGTGGCGAGGGGCTGCGCAACCTGTACGAGATGGTCGGCAAGCTGGGGCGCATGTGGCTGCGCAAGACCCCGCTGGTGGTCGGCAGCGAACGCATCGCGGAGATCGCGCAGGAGCTGGGCTTCAAGGCCGCCGTCGAGACCGCCGAGGACCCGACCGACGCGGCCATGCTGGCGGCAGTCCATCAACTCGCGGAACGCCTGCGCGCCGATGGGGCTTAGGTTTTTTCTGGCACGAAGAAGGGCGGTTACACCACAAGTGTTGGCCCGTCGTCCCCGTGCGGGGCTGTGGTGAGCAGACCCATCGGGCATCGAGGTCGGGGATCAGCGGTTCGCAGAGGGACTGATGCGATTCGCTGCGCTCATCCGCATCCTACCGTCCTTATGACGCCATCCCCGGTTTTCTCCGTGACCTCAGTCTCCTCTGTGGTTCAACCGATTGTGACCTTGCCTTTCTTCGTGTCTTCGCGCCCTTCGTGGTGAACAAGCGACGCGGGCGCCGCGGTGTTACTCGGCCGGGGTGGCCGGTTCGAAGCTGTCGTAGTACAGCTGCTCCGGCGGCAGACCGGCCGCCTGGAAGGCCTCGCGCGCGGCGTGGATCATCGCCGGTGGCCCGGCCATGTAGACATCAAAGCCGGACAGGTCCGGGTACTCCGACAGCACCGCATCTTGAGGCCAGCCGCTGACGGCGGCAAAGCCGGCGGCGGTCTCGGCCGGGGCATCCGACAGCACCGGCGTGAAACGGAACGGTCCGGCGTGCTCGGCGGCCATCTGCTGCAGCCAGTCCGGGGCATAGATGCCATCGGCGCTGCGGGCGCCCCAGAACAGGTGGTGCGGTCGATCCAGTCCTTCGGCGGCCAGATGGTCCAGCATGCCTTTCAACGGACCAAAACCGGTGCCCCCACCAACGAACAGGCGCGGGCGCGGGGATTCCTCGTCGACGAAAAAGCTGCCCAGCGGCCCCTCGATACGCAGCAGCGCCTTGGTCTTGAGCTCCTCGAACACCATGGTGGAGAAACGCCCGCCCGGCATGTGCCGGACATGCAGGGACAGCTGCGCGTCATCGTGCGGGGCGTTGGCCAGGGAATAGCTGCGGCGCTCGCCCCCCTTGAGCAGGATGTCCAGGTACTGCCCTGCGAGGAACTGGAGGCGTTCGGCGGCCGGGAGCTGCAGACGCAGCTCCATCACGTCGTCGGCCAGGCGGTTCAGGGCCGCCACGCGACACGGCAGGGTCTTGACCACGATGTCCCTGGCCGCGCCGATCTCTTTCACCTCGATCTCGAGGTCGTCCACCGGGACCGCCTGGCAGAACAAGGCCATGCCGTCGGCCAGTTCCGCCTCGCTGATGCCTGGTGGCTTGTTCGGCCCGTGATCAACCTCGCCCTGCAGCACCCGCCCCTTGCAGGAGCCACAGGCGCCATTGCGGCAGCCGTAAGGAAAGGCGAAGCCCTGGCGCAGGCCGGCCTCGAGGACGGTCTCGTCGTCTTCGACCTCGAATACATGGCCACTGGGCTGAATGGTGACATCGAACGCCATCGGAAACCCTCGGTCGCGGAAAGGCCGTTATTCTCGCCGCTGCCGCCCCGAACGCAAGCAACCGCAGTCCGGCCGGGTCGTCGGCGTAGGGGTTCCCTCGCGCGGACGGGTTCGGCAGAATCGGGACCGAACCATAAAAACGACAAGGGAATGCCATGCGTCATCTACTGATTGCCGCCGGGGCCGGGCTGCTGCTTGCAAGCGGCTGCGCCTCGAACGAGACCCGGTCCACCGATTCCGGGGATGCGGCGGCCACGCCGACGGACACGCCGGCCGCTACCGTCGAGGTCGCGGCGGATGCGCCGGTGATCCGGGTTGCGCACGCGGTGCCCTACAGCGCCGATGCCACCATCGCCAACAACATCCGCCAGGAGTGCAACCTGGAGGAACAGTTCTCCGAGTTCATCGAGCACTACGGGGCCGATCAGGGCATCCGCTTCCAGCGCAGCCAGGATCTCGAGCCAGCGTCCAGTGGCCAGGTGCTGATGGTCGAGCTGACCGACGCGGTCAGCGGTGGCAATGCCTGGATCGGCCACCGCAAGGTAACCGAGGCAGCGGGAACGCTGTACGCGGACGGCGAGGAGCAGGCCAGCTTTACCTCGCGGCGTTTCTCGGGCGGCGGCGCGTTCGGCGGCTTCAAGGGCTCGTGTTCGGTGCTGGGACGTACCGTGCAGGTGATGGGCCGTGACATCGCGGCCTGGTTGGCGGCGCCGGAGGACGGTGCCCACCTGGGCGACTAATCGTCGCAGGGGTCGGGCCTTCGCGCCGTGCGGGCGCCGACCTCGTCGCCTGCCAACCGCTGCATCCAGTCGACCAGGCGGGCGGCCGTGGTCTGCCAGTCGGGGGCGTGCAGAATGAGATGCGGCCAGTCGGCGTCGGTCCAGACCTCGGCCTGGCCCCGTGGATGGGCACGGGCGGCCATGCAGACCGACTCGCGCTGGATCGTCCCGTCCTGCTCGCCCCACAGGTACACCACCGGGGCTGCGACGTGGCCGATATGATCCGTGGCGTACTGGGCCAGCCAGACCACGCCGGCATAGGTATCCATGCGCACGCGGCGAATGATGCGCGGATCCGTGGAGAAGCGTTCGACCGCGGCGGGCGCGAGGCTGTCGGAGTAGTCGGGGTCGATGGTCAGCGTGAGCCCGCCGGCAAGGACCTCGCCGGTGCGTACGGCAGCATCCCAGAAACCGCGTGCGGGGATCCCGCCACGCAGGCCCGGGGCAATGGCCATCACCCCGGCGACCTCCAGCTCTGGGTGGGTGGCGAGGCTCGCCAGCGCGGCGGAGCCGCCCATGCTCTCGCCCAGCAGGAAGATCGGCCGGTCGGGGTCCTCCGCTTGCGCCGCGCGGACCATTGCAGCCACGTCGCTGATCAGGGGTTCGGCACCCGGCCAGCGGCCGTGCGGCTCGCTGGTGCCATGGCCGCGCTGATCCAGCGCCTGGACACTGTAGCCGCGATCGGCCAGCCAGGGGCCCAGGGCGTCATAGGCACCGGCGTGATCGCGGAAGCTGTGCAGGGCGATCACCACGGCGACGGGTTCTGCGGCCGACCAGCGGCGGACGCGATCGGGGGCAATCGCTGCGCCCGCGGGAACTTCCTTCACTGGGGTCCCCGCCGCGCGCACGGTTTCACGCTCCGGGGCGGCCGCACAGGCGGTCAAGGCCAGCAGCAGTACAGCCAGGAGCCCGACCGCGCCCGGGATTCGGCGGCGCGTCACGCCTCATATCCCCAGTTCATCCCAGATCTCGTCCACGCGGCGCTTGACCGCCTCGTCCATGGCGATCGGCCGGCCCCACTCGCGATCGGTCTCGCCCGGCCATTTGGAGGTCGCGTCCATGCCCATCTTGGACCCCAGACCCGAGACCGGCGAGGCAAAGTCGAGATAGTCGATGGGGGTGTTTTCCACGAGGGTGGTGTCGCGGGCCGGATCCATGCGCGTAGTGAGTGCCCAGATCACGTCATTCCAGTCCCGGGTGTTCACGTCGTCGTCGACCACAATCACGAACTTGGTGTACATGAACTGACGCAGGAAGGACCACACCCCCATCATCACGCGCTTGGCGTGGCCCGGGTACTGCTTGCGCATGGAGACGACGGCCAGACGGTAGGAACAACCCTCGGGCGGCAGGTAGAAGTCCACGATCTCCGGGAACTGCTTCTGCAGGATGGGAATGAACACCTCGTTCAGGGCCACCCCGAGCACGGCGGGCTCATCCGGCGGGCGACCGGTGTAGGTGGAATGGTAGATCGGCTGATCACGATGGGTGATGCGGTCGATGGTGAAGACCGGGAATTCGTCCACCTCGTTGTAGTAACCCGTGTGGTCCCCGAACGGACCTTCCGGCGCGGTGTCGCCCGGGTGGATGTGCCCCTCGAGCACGAACTCGGCGGAGGCCGGGACCTCCAGGTCGGAACCGATGCAGCGGGTGACCTCGGTTCGACTGCCACGCAGCAATCCGGCGAAGGCATATTCGGACAGGGTGTCCGGCACCGGGGTCACGGCGCCGAGGATGGTGGCCGGATCGGCACCCAGGGCGACCGCGATGGGAAACGGCTCGCCGGGGTGGGCCTGGCACCACTCGCGAAAATCGAGGGCCCCGCCACGATGGGACAGCCAGCGCATGATCACGCGATTGCGCCCAATGACCTGCTGGCGATAGATCCCGAGGTTCTGACGCGACTTCTCCGGGCCACGGGTGACCACCAGGCCCCAGGTAATCAGGGGGCCGGCGTCTTCCGGCCAGCAGGTCTGGACCGGGAGTTGGTCGAGATCAACCGCATCGCCTTCCAGCACATGGCGCTGGCAGGGCGCCCCGCGGATCTTCTTGGGCGCCATGTCCAGCACCTTGCGAAAGATCGGCAGCTGTTCCCAGGCGGCCTTGAGCCCCTTGGGTGGGTCCGGCTGCTTGAGGAAGGCGAGCAGGCGCCCGACCTCGCGCAGGGCTTCGACCGAGTCCTCGCCCATGCCCATGGCCACCCGCTCCGGGGTACCAAACAGGTTGGCGAGCACCGGGATGTCGGAACCGGTAGGGTTTTCGAACAGCAGGGCCGGGCCGCCGGCGCGCAGGACGCGGTCGGCGATCTCGGTCATCTCCAGGTTCGGGTCCACCTCGCGGGTGATGCGGCGCAGCTCGCCGCGCTGTTCGAGGCCATCAATGAAATCGCGCAGATCCTTGTACTTCACGGGGTCTCCCTCGGGAATGGCCGGTTGGTGCGACCCGGGCCAGGGTTAGGCGGAGAATTCCGCCCAGACCGGCGCATGGTCGGACGGACGCTCCCAGGCACGCGGGTCGCGGTCGATGCCAGCGGCCTGCAGACGGGCCTGCAAGGGAGCGCTGGCGAAGACCAGGTCGATGCGCAGGCCCCGATTGCGACGGAAGGACGCAGCCCGATAATCGAACCAGGAATACTCCTCCGCGGGCTGCTCGAAGGTGCGGAAGGTATCCGTGAGGCCGAGATCGGTCAGCGCGGCCAGGGCCTCGCGTTCCGGCGTGGAGCACAGGATGCGCTCGTGCCAGGCCTCGGGGTCGTGCACGTCGCGATCATCCGGGGCGATGTTGAAGTCACCGAGGACCACGAGATTCGGGTGCTGCGCAATCTCGTCGGCCAGCCAAGCGTGCAGCCGCGCCAGCCAGTCCAGCTTGTAGGCGTATTTCTCGGTTCCGACGTTCTCGCCGTTCACGACATACAGGTTGACCACGCGAACCTCGCCGATGGTGGCGGCGAGGATACGGCGCTGGGCGTCCTCGAGCCCGGGCGGGTCGGTGACCACGTCGGTGGCCTCGGTGCGGGAGATGATGGCCACGCCGTTGTAGGTCTTCTGCCCGGAGAACACGACCTGATAGCCCGCATCGCGGATGGCCGCCGCCGGAAAGTTCTCGTCGGTCAGCTTGGTCTCCTGCAGGGCCAGGACGTCGGTCCGCGAGCTCCCCAGCCAATCGAGGACCTGCGGCAGACGCACCTTTAGCGAATTGACGTTCCAGCTGGCGATCTTCACGCGGCTTTCTCCTCCAAGCCGCTATGGCGCAACAGGGCGTCGATCTGCGGATCGCGCCCGCGGAAGGCACGGAAGGAATCCGCGGCCGGGCGCGAGGCGCCGGCCTCGAGAATCTCGCGCAGGTAGGCCGCCCCCACCTCGGACGAAAACAGACCTTCCTCTTCGAAGCGCCCGAATGCGTCAGCCGACAGGACCTCGGCCCACTTGTAGCTGTAGTACCCCGCGGCGTAGCCGCCGGCGAAGATGTGGCCGAAGCCGTGGGCGAAGCGATTGAACGCCGGCGGATGGACCACCGCGATCTCCTGACGCACGGTCTCCAGGAGCTGCTGGATGTCCGCGGCCTTCGCAGGGGCGGGCCCGGCATGCAGGCGCATGTCGAAGAGGGAGAACTCGACCTGGCGCAATAGCTGTAACGCCGCGTGGAAGTGGCGCGTGCCCTGCAGGCGCTGGAACAGGTCCTCGGGCATCGCCTCGCCGGTCTCGTGATGGCGCGCGAACAGATCCAGCGCCTCGCGTTCCCAGCACCAGTTCTCCATGAACTGACTGGGCAGTTCGACCGCATCCCATTCCACGCCGTTGATGCCGGCGATATCGGGTTCGTCCACCCGGGTCAGCATGTGATGCAGGCCGTGACCGAACTCATGGAACAGCGTAATCACTTCGTCATGAGTGAAAAGGGCCGCCTTGCCGTCCACCGGCGGGGTGGAGTTGCAGGTCATGTAGGCGACCGGCAGCTGGGCGCGGTCCTCGGAGATGAAACGGTTGCGGCATACATCCATCCAGGCGCCGCCGCGCTTGTTCTTGCGGGCGTAGAGATCGAAGTAAAAGCCAGCGCGTTCGGTACCATTCGCGTCAAAGATGCGATAGAACCGGACGTCGTCGTGCCAGGTCTCGATGCTGTCATCGGGCTCGAAGCGGACCTGGAACAGGCGCTGGACCAGGCCGAACAAGCCGTTGACTGCCTGGTCAGCGGGGAAATAGGGCTTCAACATCTCCTGGCTGAGACCCAGGCGCCGCTCACGCATCTTCTCGGCCGCGAAGGCCATGTCCCAGGCCTCCAGGGTTCCGAGGTCGAGCTCGTCGCGGGCAAAGGCGCGCAACTCGTCCAGGTCGCGCTCGGCCCGGGGGCGCGCGCGGTGCGCCAGATCCTGGAGGAAGCCTTCGACCTGCTCGGCGCTATCGGCCATCTTGGTCGCGAGCGAACGCTCGGCGTAGTGGCGAAAGCCCGTCAGATGCGCCTTCTCCTCCCGCAACTGGAGGATCTCGACCATGATCTCGCTGTTGTCGTGATTGCCGGCGCCGGGCCCGAGGTCAGACGCACGCGTGGTGAAGGCCTCGTACACACGGAAACGCAGGTCGCGATCCTCGGCGTGGGTCATGACTGCGAGGTAGCTGGGGATATCCAGGGTCACGACAAAACCCGTCTGGTCGTGATCGCGAGCGTTCTGCGCGAGCATGGCCCGATCGGACTCGGAGATGCCGGCGAGCGCGGCCGCATCATCGGTCTGCCAGGTCCAGGCCTGAGTGGCGTCCAGCACGTTCTCTTCGAAACGTGCAGTCAGCTCCGAAAGGCGGGCGTTGATGGCGCGCAGGCGGTCACGCTCGGCCTCGGGGAGATCGACGCCGCTCAGATGGAAATCACGCAGCATGTCATCCAGCACCTTGCGCCGCTGGGGCGAAAGCTGCGCGTACTCTTCACTGTCTGCCAGGCGGCGGACCGCCCGGTACAGGCCCTGATGCTGCGAAACCCAGCTGCCGTAATCCGACAACAGGGGAAGGCTGGCGTTGTATGCCTCCCGAATCTCGGGACCGTTCATGACCGCATTGAGGTGCCCCACCGGGGACCAGGCGGCATCCAGGCGCGTGTCCAGCGCCTGCAACGGCTGGATCAGCGTGGCCCAGGTCGGTTGATCCCCGACGGCCGCGACCAGCCGATCAATCTCCGCGCGATTCTCCACCAGGACGGTTTCCACCGCGGGCAGGACATGTTGGGGCTCGATGGCACGAAAGGCGGGCAGCCGGTCGGTCTGCAGCAAGGGGTTGGACACGGTATCTCCAGGGGTCGGGCCAGCAGTGGATTATGCCATTCGGACAGAAAGCCCGGCAGGGTGTTCCCGGCAACGGGGTGGTCGGGGCGAAGCTTATGGGCTCGGCGGGCGAACGGGGTGAAAGACGGCATGGCCAGCGAGACGGGCGAGGAGTCCGTAGGCCCACTTGCAGCGCAGCCCGGCATAGGCATCCACAGCAGCATTGTAGCGGCCGAGGGCCTCAGTAATTGCTTGGTCCAGTGCCGCTACGCGAGGGGGCAGTCGATCAGTCGAACCCTGAAAAGTATGATAGTTATCATGGAGTTGCGTTCGTATATGGTCCCATTCGGCGCGGATGGCGCGTTCGCCCCGGGCCAGACCGGGGAGATCGCCGCAGCGTCGCGCTCGCTCCTGTGCCTGGACCACCTGCTCGAGCGCCCGCAGGTCCAGGGACGGATCGGCCCGGGTCGCGGAACAAGCCCGCTCCAGCAGGCCATTGCGCTGGGTGAGCAGGGTATCGAGTCGATCCCAGGCCGCGACGACGCGGCGTTCATGGACCGCAAGATGGGTGTACAGGCGAAACGCGACCAGCGCCAGAATCACCAGGACCAGGAGTGCGGCCAGGACCTGCATGGTGCCGGCGGGATTCGTCGTACCGTGGCAGCGAGTACGTCAGATATCGACGTTCTCGGCACTGAGGGCTCGCGACTCTATAAATTCGCGACGCGGCTCGACCTGATCGCCCATCAGGGTGGTGAAGATTTCATCGGCCCGGATGGCATCTTCGACCCGGACCTGGAGCAGGCGGCGGGATTCGGGGTTCATCGTAGTGTCCCAAAGCTGGTCGGGATTCATCTCGCCTAGGCCCTTGTAGCGCTGGGTTGCCAGCCCGCGGCGGCCTTCCTGCAGGAGCCATTCCATGGCTTCGGAAAAGCCCTCGATCACGTGGACGCGTTCTCCGCGCTTCATGTACGCACCTTCGTCGAGAAGGGCGTTAAGACGGGCGGACAGGTCGAGTACTGCCTGAAAATCACGCGATGCCAGGGTGTCATCGGTGATGTACTGCGACAGGGCGGCGCCGTGTTCGATGCGGTCCAGGCTCAGCTGTGCAGTGCCTTCATGCTGGGTCACCGGCCCCAGGCTGTAGCGGGTTGCACCCGCCTTGTCGCTGGACAGATTCTCCAGGATGCGGGCAAACCATGCCTGAACCGCAGCGTTGGTCACGCTTCGGGGCTCGGGGATCGCATCGGCCTCGAGCATCGCCCAGAGGATGCGCGAGTCGTACATCCGGCCCAGGCGCTGCACGGCGCGCGCGGCCTTTTGATAGCCCTTCACGAGGTCTTCGAAGGCCTCGCCGGTAATCGGAGGTGCATCCGGGCTGGGATAGAGCGCGGCGCCGTCTAGGGCGAGGGAGATCACGATCTGGCCCATTTCCGCCTCGTCGCGCACGTACTGCTCGCGCTTGCCACGCTTGATCTTGTACAGCGGCGGCTGCGCGATATACACGTGGCCGCGCTCGATCAGTTCCGGCATCTGGCGGAAGAAGAATGTCAGAAGCAGGGTACGGATATGGGAGCCGTCCACGTCCGCGTCAGTCATGATGATAATGCGGTGATAACGCAGCTTGTCCGGATCGTACTCTTCCTTGCCAATACCGCAGCCGAGCGCCGTGATGAGCGTGCCCACCTCGGCCGAACCCAGCATACGGTCAAAGCGCGCCCGCTCGACATTCAGGATCTTGCCCTTGAGCGGCAGGATCGCCTGAAAATGGCGGTCACGGCCCTGCTTGGCCGAACCGCCGGCGGAGTCACCCTCGACCAGGTAGAGCTCGGACTGAGCCGGGTCCTTCTCCTGACAGTCGGCCAGCTTGCCCGGCAGACCGGCAATATCCAGCGCGCCCTTGCGGCGGGTGACCTCACGCGCCTTGCGGGCGGCCTCGCGCGCTCGCGCGGCATCCAGCACCTTCTCGGTGATGGCCTTGGCTTCCTGCGGGTGTTCCAGCAGGAAGTTGTTGAGGGCATCGGACAGCACGCTTTCAACGATCGGCTTGACCTCGGAGGAAACCAGCTTGTCCTTGGTCTGCGAGGAGAACTTGGGGTCCGGCACCTTGACCGAGAGCACGGCCGTGAGGCCTTCGCGCATGTCGTCGCCCGCCGTGGCGACCTTGGCCTTCTTGATCAGGCCCTCGTTCTCCAGGTACTGATTGATCGTGCGCGTCAGCGCGGCGCGAAAGCCCGCCATGTGCGAGCCACCGTCGCGCTGCGGAATGTTGTTGGTGTAGCAGAAGATGTTCTCCTGGTAGGAGTCATTCCACTGCAGGGCAATTTCGACTGCGTAGTCCTCGCGCATCTGGTCGGCGTAGACGACCGTGGGATGCAGCGCGGTTTTCTTCTGGTTCAGGTGTTCGACGAAGGCACGGATACCGCCTTCGAAGACAAAGGTCTCCTCGCGGTTGTCCCGGTGGTCGCGCAGCGTGATGCGCACGCCCGAGTTGAGGAACGACAGCTCCCGCAGACGCTTGGCGAGGATCTCGTAGTGAAAATTGATGTCGGTGAAGATGGTCGGGCTGGGGCGAAACCAGATCTTCGTTCCGTTGCGCTCCGTGGTACCGGTCACCGCCAGCGGCGCATCCGGGACACCGAGGTGATAGGTCTGTTCGTGGCGCTGACCATCCCGGTGGATCTCCAGGCGGAGCTCTTCCGACAGGGCATTCACCACCGAGACACCCACGCCGTGCAGGCCGCCGGAGACCTTGTAGGAGTTGTTGTCGAACTTCCCGCCTGCGTGCAGGACCGTGAGGATGACCTCGGCGGCCGACATACCCTCTTCTTCGTGGATATCCACGGGAATGCCGCGACCGTTGTCCGTAACGGAGACCGCATTGTCCTCGTGGATCGTGACCTCAATACTGTCGCAGTGACCTGCCAGCGCCTCGTCGATCGAGTTATCGACCACCTCGAAGACCATGTGGTGCAGGCCTGTGCCGTCATCGGTGTCACCGATGTACATGCCCGGTCGCTTGCGAACGGCATCCAGGCCCTTGAGGACGCGGATCTGAGAGGAATCGTAGACGGAGGGATCTTGGGCTTCAGTTTCGGACATGCGGGTCAGTCATCCGGCCAGTTGCAGACACGCCAGTATAGCGCAAAGGCGGGGGGCACCGGTGAGGTCACGTGCGGGGGTCCAGGAGGGCCACGAGACCCAAGGCCCGGGCGCATCAGGCTGGGGATTCGGGTGTTACGCGACCATGTTTCACGTGGAACAATTGCCCTGCGGTATCCCCTGCCAGCCCCGGGATGTCATCTCCCACAGCGGTCACCAGGATCTGCCAGCCCGACGCACACAACCCGGACATCAACCCCTCCACTGCCTCGCGATCCAGCTCCGACACTACATCGTCCAGCAACATCACCGGCGCCCGCCCGGTCTCGGCCTCGAGCATCCATGCCTGCCCGCCCACGAGAGCCGTAACCAATCGCTTTTGCTCGCCCCGGGAGGCCTCGGCGGCGAGACGACCCGATAGCCGCAAATCAATGTCGGCCCGCTGCGGCCCGGCCTGCGCGAAGCCCCGTTCTTCGTCGCCCTCCCGACTACGCTCCAGCGCCTCGCTCAGGCTCCTTTCCCGGTCCCAGCCCATACGCGGATTCAAGTTCAAATCGGCTAACCGCTCGCCGAATCCGAACTGCCGGGCGGCCTCCATAGTCGCCGCCTGCCAGGACTCAACGTAACGACGCCGCGCGTCACTGATCGCCTCGCCGAATTCCAGCCAGGGTCGCTCAAACTCGCGAGCCCCCGCGCGGTCCCCCACGCGCAAGGCGGCATTACGTTGGTCATGGGCCCGCTTCCAGCGCTGCCACTGGCCCCGGTACCCCGGGATCGCATGGAAGCACCCCCAGTCCAGCAAGCGCCTGCGCTCTTCCGGTCCACCCGTCAACAATTCGAAGGAGCCCGCATGCAGCGTACGCGCCGGCAACCACTCGGCCACCGCCGCGTGGCCTTCCATCCAGCGGCCATCAAGCCGCGACCGGCGAGTACCATCCCAGCTAATCCCCAGCCGATGGGAGCCCCCGGCCGGATCCTTCACCACTGCCCCAATCCACAACCCGTCGGCTCCGCTCCGCCCAACACGCCGTAATTGCTGAGTACGAAACGAGCGACCAGCCGCGAGGATATGCACTGCTTCGAGTATCGAGGTCTTGCCTGCACCATTCGGGCCGACCAGCCGATTGATTCCCGGCCCCAACGTCAAGGCCTGTTCCTCAAGGTTGCGGACCCCCTGCCACCACAGCGACTCCAGCACGCAGACCCCGGAACTACAGGCGCATCGGCATCACCACGTAGCGCGCCCCGCCCGGTGGTTCCGCCTGAATCAGGATCGACGAATTCCCGTCACGTAGCCCGATCCGGACCTGCTCGGTCTCCAGGACATTCAGCACGTCCGCCAGGTACCCGAGGTTGAAACCGATCTCCATTGGCCCCCCATCGTATTCCGCCTCGACCGACTCCTGGGCCTCTTCACGATCCGCGTTGTGGGTCATCACCTGGCAACCGTTCTCCCCCAGGGCCATGCGTACGCCGCGATACTTGTCACTCGCCACAATCGCGACCCGGCCCAACGCCTGTTTCAGAACTTCCCGGTCGACCCGCAACGTGGAGGGCAGATCCGAAGGGATGACCCGTTCGTAGTCCGGGAAGCGCCCCTCGATCACCTTGCTGCGCAGGACCGCTTTGCCGAGTTCGAATACGACCTGGTCTTCCCCGAAGCCGATCCGGACCGTCGATTCGTCGTCGGCCAGATTTCGTCGCAACTCCGCGACGGCCTTGCGCGGGACAATGCGTTCAACTCGCCCCTCCACCGGGTGCTCGAGTTCCACCTCGGCCAGCGCCAAGCGATGCCCGTCCGTCGCGACCGCCCGCAGACTGGTCCCGCTGGCTACCAGGAGCAAACCCTGGAGGTAGTAACGCACGTCCTGCTGCGCCATCGAAAACATCGTCGCTTCCAGCAGACGCCGCAGCCGGTTCTGGGGTACATCGAGCACGACCTCCGACCCTCGCGCCTCCCAGTCGGGGAAGTCCGCGCCGGGCAGGGTCGCCAGGCTGAAGCGCGAACCGGCGAATCCCACGGTCATGCGTTCGCCTTCCACCCGAGCCCGAATCTCGCTGTCCCCTGGGGCCGCCTTCACGACGTCCAACAGCTTGCGCACCGATACGGTGACATCGCATTCGCCCGGGATGGTGCCTTCCGCACCCGCCTGCCAGGCGAGTTCGAGATCGGTGGTATCCATCCGGATCGCACCGTTGTCGTCCGGTCGCAGACGCACATTCCCGAGGATCGGCATCGTCAATCGTTTTTCGGCCGCGCCCACAATCCGTTGCAGCGCTTCGGTCATCGTCTCGCGATTGAAAGACAGTTCCATGGCGATGTCCTGTATCTAGTGTTTAGATATTTAAATAGTAGTAATAAGGGGCAGGTCGACCTGTGCAGGAAACCCCAATTTCGTTTTAAATTCAGTTATTTGTCGAAACTTTTTGGCTCTCCCGAACCTCTGTGAAGCCTGTTCCCAACCTGTGGACAGTTTCGCGGTCCGTGTTTTCCACCTTTCCATACCGCAGTTGCACCCAGCTTATCCACAGCTTTGCCGAGCAGTGGACAGCCACTTCAGCTACTGAGAGTCCGCAGAAGATTCGAGTAGTCCTCGTCCAGGCTGGCGTCCGCCTCGCGGAGTTCGGCGACCTTCCGGCAGGCATGGATGACCGTGGTGTGATCGCGACCGCCGAAGGCCTGTCCGATCTCCGGCAGGCTGTGCTGGGTCAGTTCCTTTGCCAGGGCCATCGCGATCTGCCGCGGACGGGCAATCGACCGGCTGCGCCGGCTCGACAGCAGATCGGCCACCTTCACGCGATAGTAGTCCGCGACCGTCTTCTGGATATTCTCCAGTGTAATCAGTTTGTTCTGTACCGCGAGAAGGTCGCGCAGCGCGTCCTTGGCAAACTCGACGGTGATCGGTTTCCCGGTAAAGTGCGCGTTGGCGATCACCCGCCGCAGCGAGCCTTCCAGTTCGCGGATGTTGGAACGGATCCGCTTGCCCATGAAGAATGCGACCTCGGAGGGGAGCTCGATCCCCGCCTGCTCGGCCTTGCGCTGGAGGATGGCCACCCGGGTCTCCAGTTCTGGCGGCTCGATCGCGATCGTCAGCCCCCAGCCGAAGCGAGACTTCAGGCGTTCCTCCAGCCCCTCCACCTCTTTCGGGTAGCGATCCGAGGTCAGGATGATCTGCTGCTGGCCCTCCAGCAGCGCGTTGAAGGTGTGGAAGAACTCCTCCTGGGAACGCTCCTTGCCGGCAAAGAACTGAATGTCGTCGATCAGCAGTGCGTCGGCGGAGCGATAGTGCTGCTTGAACTCGTCGATCGCGTTGTGCTGCAGCGCCTTGATCATGTCCGCCACGAAGCGCTCGGAGTGCAGATAGATGATCCGCCCTTCGGGGTGCCGGGCCAGGATGCTGTGACCGATGGCATGCATCAAGTGGGTCTTGCCAAGCCCGACCCCGCCATAGATGAACAACGGGTTGTAGGCCACCCCGGGGTTTTCCGCGACCTGGAGGCTGGCTGCGCGCGCGAGCTGGTTCGACTTGCCCTCGACGAAGCTGTCGAAGGTGAAGGCCGGGTTCAGGTTACTCACGGGCCCCTGCGGGCGTGGCGCAGTGCTGGCGCTCTTGTCTGCAGCACCGCGTTCATGGCGGGACTCGCGACCACTGGGGGTCGGCGGGACCGGAATCTGCGCACCACCAATCCCGAGTCGCACGCGGCGCCCGTCCTGCCCGCCCACCGGCTGCAGCTCGCCCACGGTCTGCTCGATCGATTCCAGCAGGTGATCGCGCACGTGCTCGAACACAAACTGGTTCGGCGCGAGCAGTCGCAGCCCGCCTTCGGACTCTTCGGCATGCAGCGGCCGCAGCCAGGTGTTGAGTTGCTGTTCGCTGACCTTCCCCTGCAGGCGATCCAGACAGGCTGTCCACAGGGCATTGGCTGACACGCGTTCGTCTCCGGGGCGACGGGGGAATTGGAAGCCACCGAGTCTACGCCGATGGGGGTACCCGGTGCCAGCGACTTGCCGACCCTCGAGATTGACTTTGCGTCCGGATGGCGCTAGTTTTCACCGCCCTTTAACCAAGCGTCACGGGAACTCTCATGAAGCGCACTTTTCAACCCAGCCGGCTCGTTCGCGCCCGCACGCACGGCTTCCGGGCCCGCATGGCCACCCGTGGTGGTCGCAAGGTCCTGAACGCCCGTCGCGCCAAGGGCCGCAAGCGCCTCTGCCCGTAGTCCGGGCGGCGCGCCGGCTCCCGTGACCGCGGCGCCAGCTAGCGAGACCTTTCCGCGCCGCGTCCGTCTGTTGACCGGTGCGGATTATCAGCGTGTCTTCAAGGATGCCCGGCGCCAGCGCGGTCGCGATCTGACCCTGCTCTATCGCCATTCGGCATCTGGCGAGGCGCGCCTGGGCCTTGCGATTGGCAAGCGGCATGTCCGCCAGGCAACGGACCGCAACCGGATCAAGCGCATTGTCCGAGAGGCCTTTCGCCAATGTCGGATCTCACTGCCGCCGGTCGACATGATCGTGCTGGCCCGAGGCGGCGCGGCGACCACGGATCGCCGGGCCCTGCGCGCCGAGATCGACAGCCTGCTGGAACGCCTGCAATGAGCCTGCCACGCAAGATCGCCCTGTTGCCCGTCCGGGCCTACCAGTACGGCATCTCGCCGTTCATGGCGCCCCATTGTCGGCATTACCCGACCTGTTCGGCCTATACCGTCGAGGCGGTCGAGACCCACGGGGTCCTGCGCGGCTTCTGGCTGGGCCTGCGGCGCATCCTGCGCTGCCACCCCTGGTCGCCGGGCGGTTATGATCCGGTCCCGGCTCCGCGTTCCGCTTCTCCCAGCACCCGACCCTCAAAGTAGTCGCGCTCATGGATAACCTTCGCCCCCTTCTGTGGCTCACCCTGGCCTTTGTCCTGTTCCTGATGTGGCAGGCCTGGAACCAGGATTACGGCACCCCGAGCCAGCCGGACCGCAGCGCCGAGCAAGCGGCCGAGGACCCGGATGCCCGGCCGGAGGACGTGCCGGACGCCCCGCAGTTCGAATCGGAGGCGGATCCACGGGCGGCTGACGCGCCGCAGGTCAGCACCCTGCAGGAGCCAGACCGCCAGCAGATCACCGTGCGCACCGACACCCACGAGATCCTGATCGATACCCGTGGCGGGACCCTGCTGCGGGCGGACCTGCTGCAGTACCCGCAGGACCTGCAGGACGATCCGCTGGTGCCGGTCCGACTGTTCGACCACCGCGTGCGCGGCTATGTCGCGCAGAGCGGCCTGACCCATGACCG
The DNA here is from genome assembly GCF_000377925.1 of Thioalkalivibrio sp. AKL12. NCBI lineage: Bacteria > Pseudomonadati > Pseudomonadota > Gammaproteobacteria > Chromatiales > Ectothiorhodospiraceae > Thioalkalivibrio > Thioalkalivibrio sp. AKL12. The sequence continues at coordinate 31,374 of NZ_KB898890.1, read as the reverse complement.
GGTGAACGACCAGTCGATGGAGGCCCGCGCACCTTCGCATCACGCCAACTTCCAGGTCGATCAGGACCGCTTCGAACTCGCCGACGGGCAGGACACGCTCGAGGTCCCGCTGCGCTGGACGTCCGACGATGGCGAAATCGAGGTCACCAAGACCTACACCTTCACGCGTGGCTCGCATCTGATCGAAGTGGACTACGAGGTCCACAACCGCTCGGATTCCACCTGGAGCGGCCGCCAGTACCGACAGCTGCGTCACGGTCCGACCCCCGACCGCGAGTCGTGGTGGCTGTACACCTTCACTGGCGCGGCCTATTTCGATGGCAGCTACGAGCGGGAACGCTTCGAGTCATTGCGTGACGACCCCATCCAGGCGCGCATCCAGGGGGGCTGGGTCGCGATGATCCAGCACTACTTCGTGTCGGCCTGGGTCCCGGGCGAGGACGAGGTGAACGCCCTGTACGCCCGCGCGGTGCCCGGTGAGGTGGGCGATGAGTACCTGATTGGCCTCCATTCCGAGTCCGTTCAGATCCCGGCGGGCTCCAGCGGCGGGTTCTCCACCCGCTTGTGGGTAGGTCCGAAGCTGCAGGACGAGCTGTCCCAGATTGCCCAGGGCCTGGAGCTGACAGTCGACTACGGTATCTTCACCTTCCTGTCCAAGCCGTTGTTCTGGCTGCTGGACAAGATCTACAGCGTGGTCGGGAACTGGGGCTGGGCCATCGTGCTGCTGACCATCCTGATCAAACTGGCCTTCTTCAAGCTGTCCGCGACCAGCTACCGTTCTATGGCGCGCATGCGCAAGGTCGCGCCGAAGCTGCAGGCACTGAAGGAACGCTACAAGGACGACAAGCAGCGCATGAACCAGGCGCTGATGGACCTGTACAAGAAGGAGAAGATCAACCCGCTGGGTGGCTGTCTCCCGATTCTGGTGCAAATCCCGGTGTTCATCGCCCTGTACTGGGTGCTTCTTGAGAGTGTCGAACTGCGCCAGGCGCCCTGGTGGCTGTGGGTGCAGGATCTGTCCTCGCGCGATCCGTACTTCATCCTGCCGATCCTGATGGGCGTGTCGATGTTCGTGCAGTACAAGCTGAACCCGCCGCCGATGGACCCGGTGCAGCAGAAGATCTTCATGGCGCTGCCGTTCGTGTTCACCGTGTTCTTCGCCTTCTTCCCGGCGGGCTTGGTGCTGTACTGGTTCACCAACAACCTGTTCTCCATCGCCCAGCAGTGGTACATCACGCGCAAGATCGAGAGCGGCGAGGACCCGGACAAGCAGAAGAGCTGACGCTCCGTGACCGTGACGGACACCATCGTCGCGGTCGCCACCCCGCCGGGGGTGGGCGGTATCGGTGTGGTCCGTCTGTCGGGTCCGCAGGCCCTGCCCATCGCCCAGCGCCTGACCCGACGCGCGCAGCTGCTTCCACGCCACGCCCACTACGGCAGCTTCATTGATCCGGCGACTGGCGAGTCGCTGGACGACGGTCTGATCCTGTCCTTCCCGGGCCCGCACTCCTACACCGGTGAGGACGTGATCGAGCTGCAGGGCCACGGCAGCCCGGTCTTGCTGGAGGCGATCGTCGCCGCCGCGGTGGATCTCGGCGCGCGTCGTGCCCGACCGGGGGAGTTCACCGAGCAGGCCTTCCTCAACGGCCGACTCGACCTGGCGCAGGCGGAGGCGGTGGCCGATCTGATCCACGCCCAGACCGAGCAGGCCGCCAGGCTTGCGCGATCCAGCCTGGACGGCGCCCTGGCGACCGAACTCGAACCGGTCTCGCGCGCCATCCGCGACCTGCGTGTTGTCATCGAGGCGGAGATCGACTTCGGCGAGACCGATCTCGAGTCGGAGGCTGCCGCCGATATCGCACGCCGTGCCGACACCCTCCACACGACCATCCGCGAACTCCTCGAACGACTGCGTCCGGCGCGTTACTTTGCCCAGGGCTTGCGCCTAGCCCTGGTCGGGGCACCGAATGTCGGCAAGTCCAGCTTGATGAACCGTTTGGCCGAGAGCGAGGTCGCGATTGTCACCGATCGCCCCGGGACCACTCGCGACGTCCTGCGTTCGCCGATTGCGATCCACGGGATACCGGTCGAACTGATCGACACCGCCGGGCTGCACGCGAGTGAGGATCCGGTGGAGAAGATCGGCATGGAGCGGGCGCGGGAGGCGGCCACCGGGGCTGACTTGATCCTGGAGCTGCGCGATCTCACGCGTCCGGATGCGGCCCCCGACTTGGCGGCCCCGGCGGAAATCCCGCGACTGACCGTCTGGAACAAGATGGACTGCGTCGCCGACTCCACCCGAGCGGACCACGGGCTCAGGATCTCTGCACGGACCGGGGCAGGGGTCGACGCGCTCAAACAGGCGATCGTCGAGCGCCTGGGCGTGAGCGAGGGTGGCCAGCAACGCTTCAGCGTGCGCGCGCGTCATCTGGACGGCCTGCGTACGACGGCCACGCATCTCGCCGCGATCGACGCCGCCGCGCCCCCGGACCTGATCGCCGAGGAGTTGCGTCTGGCCGAACGCGCCCTGGACGCGCTCCTCGGTCGCCAGGACCACGAGGCCCTGCTGGGCGAGATCTTCGCCGGCTTCTGCATCGGCAAGTAGTCCCCGTCATTGCGAGGCCCCGAAAGGGGCTGCGGCAATCGCCCGCCGCGACCACCGGATTTCGCGGCCCGACGTCATGCCAGCTTCCGGAGATTGCTTCGCTTTGCTCGCAATGACGGGGGGCGCTGGATGCGGCCTCTGCTGCCCATCACGGCCGAAGCCGCCGCGGCGCAACGAACCAGGCGAACAGGCCGCCGCGGCACGCCCGGAAAACCATTTGGCCCGGGGGCCGCTTCGCGCTCGCGTAACTCCCTGCTAGAATTCCGATTTTCGTGCCCGGACCATACGCGGCGCGAATTGCACTCACAGGCCGGACCGTCGGCCGGGATAGCAGGACCATGGCGAACTCCTTTGATGTCATCGTGATTGGCGGCGGGCACGCCGGCACCGAGGCTGCCTTGGCCGCGGCGCGCGGCGGTGCGCGCACCCTGCTGCTGACCCACAACCTCGAGACCATCGGCCAGATGAGCTGCAACCCGGCCATCGGCGGGATCGGCAAGGGCCACCTGGTCAAGGAGATCGATGCCCTGGGGGGCGTCATGGGCCGCGCAGCGGACGCCGCCGGCATCCATTTCCGCATCCTCAACCGACGCAAGGGCCCGGCCGTGCGCGCCACCCGCGCCCAGTCGGACCGGCAGCTCTACCGCCAGGCCATCCGCCAGTTCGTCGAGGCCGAGCCGAACCTGCAGATCTTTCAGCAGCCGGTGGCCGATATTACCCTGGACGGCGACCGGGTCACCGGCGTGGTCACCGAGGGCGGCATTGCATTCGACGCCCGCGCCGTGGTGCTGACCGTGGGTACCTTCCTCAATGGCCAGATGCACACCGGGCTCACCCAGCAGCCCGGCGGGCGCGCGGGCGATCCGCCGAGCACCCGCCTGGCGGCGCGCCTGCGCGAGATGGCCTTTGCCGTCGGGCGGCTCAAGACCGGCACGCCGCCGCGCATCGACGGGCGCAGCGTGGATTTCTCGCGGCTCGAGCCGCAGCCGGGCGATGACCCGCGCCCGGTCTTTTCCTTCATCGGCTCGACCGACGACTACCCGGCGCAGCGCCCCTGCCATATCGCGCGCACCAGCGAGAAGACCCACGACCTGATCCGGGCGAACCTCGACCAGGCGCCGATGTACTCCGGCCAGATCGACAGCACCGGCCCGCGCTATTGCCCCTCGATCGAGGACAAGGTGGTGCGCTTTGCCGACAAGACCAGTCACCAGGTCTTTGTCGAGCCGGAAGGCCTCACCACCCACGAGCTGTACCCCAACGGGATCTCCACCTCGTTGCCGTATGCGATCCAGGTCCCCCTGGTGCAGAGCATTGCCGGCTTCGAGAACGCGCGCATCACACGCCCCGGCTACGCGATCGAATACGACTACTTCGATCCCCGCGGCCTGCGCCCGACGCTGGCCACGCGCGAGCTCGGAAACCTGTTCTTTGCCGGCCAGATCAACGGCACCACCGGCTACGAGGAGGCCGCTGCCCAGGGTCTGGTCGCCGGGCTCAATGCCGCGCGGCTGGTGCAGGACGCCGCGCCGTGGATCCCGCAGCGCTCCGAGGCCTACATCGGTGTGCTGATCGACGACCTGGTGACCCGCGGCACCCAGGAGCCCTACCGCATGTTCACCTCGCGCGCCGAGTACCGGCTGTTGCTGCGCGAGGACAATGCCGATCTGCGCCTGACCCCGGTCGGGCGCGAGTACGGGCTGGTCGACGACGCCCGCTGGACGCGCTTCGAGACCCGTGCCGCGGCCATCGAGACCGAGATGACCCGACTCGGACAAACCCGCCCGGACCGCGACCAGCGAACCCGCCCGGCCCTGATCGACTTGCTGGGCAAGGCGCCGGATCCGGATGCCACGCTGCTCGACCTGCTGCGCCGCCCCGAGGCCGATTACGATGGCTTGATGCATGCGCTCCCCGACCTGGATGTCGGCTGCACGCCCGACGTGCGCGAGCAGGCGGAGATCCAGGCCAAGTACGCCGGCTACATCGAGCGTCAGCAGGCCGAGATCGACCGCCAGGCGAAGGCCGAGCAGACCGCACTCCCGGACAGCCTCGACTATGCCCGGGTCCACGGGCTGTCGAACGAGATCCGGCAGAAGCTGGCGGAATTCCGCCCCCATACCCTGGCCCAGGCGCAGCGCATCCCGGGCGTGACCCCGGCCGCGCTGTCGGCGTTGGCCGTGCACCTGAAGCAGCGCGCCAGTGGCGAGTAACGACTGGCGCGCGGCCCTGGCCGCCGTGGCCGGGGACTGGGCGCTGGACCCACCGGCCATCGAGGCCCTGGCGATTTATTTGGAACAGCTCGGGCGCTGGAACCGCGTGCACAACCTGACCGCGGTGCGTGACCCCGCGCAGTGGATTCGCCGCCATATCCTCGACAGCCTGACGTTGCGCCCGTATCTTCACGGGGACCGGGTGCTGGATGTCGGGACCGGCGCCGGGCTGCCTGGTTTCGTGCTCGCGGCCACCGAGCGCGAACGCGAATTTTGCCTGCTCGACAGCGCGGCCAAGCGCATCCGCTTCCTGCGGAACGTAATCGGACTCGCTCGGCTGTCCGGGGTCGAGGCCGTGCATGTGCGGATCGAGGATTTCCAGCCCTCCGCGCCCTACACCACGGTCCTGGCGCGGGCGTTCAAGGCCCCGGCCGACATGGTCTCGCGGGTCGCGCCACAGGTGGCCGAGGGGGGCCGCGTGCTGGCCATGCTGGGTCAGCGCTCGGTCGTCGCCGAACCGCTCCCGGCCCCGTGGTCGTACCGAAGCGTGGACCCGGTTACCATTCCCGGCGAGACCGCCGAGCGGCACATCGCCATTATCGAGAGAGCCGACCCGTGACCGATACGCTGGCTATCACCAATCAGAAGGGCGGAGTGGGCAAGACCACTACCTGCGTGAACCTTGCCGCCTCGCTCGCCCGTCTGGGCAAGCGCGTGCTGGTGGTCGACATGGACCCGCAGGGCAACGCGACCACCGGTTCGGGCGTCGACAAGCACGCCGATGACCCAACCTCCTGCGAGGTCCTGCTGGGCCAGGCCACGGTGGCCGAGGCCGCCCACCGAGTGGAGGCCGGCTATGACCTGGTCCCGGCCAACGGCGACCTGACCGTGGCCGAGGTGCGGCTGATGGAGGCCGAGCGCCGTGAATACCGGTTGCAGGAGGCGCTGGCACCGGCCCGGGCAAACTACGACCACATCCTGGTCGATTGCCCGCCGTCGCTGAACCTTTTGACCGTCAACGGCCTGGTCGCAGCCGATGGTGTGGTGATCCCGATGCAGTGCGAGTACTACGCACTGGAGGGGTTGACCGCCCTGATGCGCACCATCGAGAGCATCCAGCGCGGTCCCAACCCCAAGCTGCGTATCTCGGGCCTGCTGCGCACGATGTTCGATCCACGCAATCGTCTTTCCGGGGATGTCTCGGCACAGCTCACCGGCCACTTCGGCGATCGCGTGTTCCGAACCGTAATCCCGCGCAACATCCGCCTGGCCGAGGCACCCAGTTTTGGCCAGCCGGCCTTGTTGTATGATGCCTCCTCGCGCGGGGCCGTGGCGTACCTGGCCCTGGCCGGCGAGATGTTGCGGCGCTGACCGCCGCCTGTTACCCCCTTACCGACTGCCTGCAGGAACGATCAACCATGGCGAAACGAGGACTGGGCCGAGGCCTGGATGCCCTGCTCTCCGGCGCCCAGGCCGGTGGTGACGACAGCGACAGTTTGGAGCAGCTCCCGATCGAGCAGATCCGGCGTGGCAAGTATCAGCCCCGGGTCCACATGGCGGAGGCGGCGCTGGCCGAGCTGGCAGACTCGATCCGAGCCCAGGGCATCGTGCAGCCGGTCGTCGTGCGGCGCCTGGACGAGGGCTATGAGCTGATCGCCGGCGAGCGCCGCTGGCGTGCAGCCCAGATCGCGGGCCTGGAGACCGTCCCGGCGGTGGTCCGCGACATCCCCGATCAGGCCGCCGCGGCGATGGCACTGATCGAGAACATCCAGCGCGAGGATCTGAACCCGCTGGAAGAGGCGCAGGCCATCCGCCGCCTGATCGGCGAATTCGAGATGACGCACCAGGCCGCGGCCGACGCGGTCGGCCGCTCGCGCACTGCGGTCACCAACCTGCTGCGCCTGCTGGAACTCCACGACACGGTGAAGGACCACGTCAACGAGGGGCGCCTGGAGATGGGCCACGCCCGCTGCCTGCTGGCGGTGCCTCTGGACGACCAGCCCGGGGTGGCCGCGACCGTGGTCAAGCGCGGGCTCTCGGTCCGCGCGACCGAGCAGCTGGTCAAGAAGATCCTCGCAGCCACCCCGGAGCCCAAGAAGGATGCCGGACCCTCGCCCGAGGTGCGACAACTGGAGAGCCGCCTCTCCGACCAGCTGGGCGCCGCGGTCCAGGTTCGCTACAACCGCCAGGGCAAAGGCCGTCTGGTCATCGAATACAACAGCCTCGACGAGCTCGATGGCATCCTCGCCCACATCCAGTAACTCTCCGAGCGGCCTGGCCGATGGCCCTGAACGCCGTTTGACGCAGTACAAGGGCGCTCTTATACTACGCGCACTTTTTGGGAGAGGGGTGGGTGTGCCCATCCGCTGAATGACACCGCGACGCTTCAGACACGCCTTACAATCGCTAGGTCTGCAGCTCGCCTTAACGCTGATACTGTCGGGCCTGCTTCTGGCCCTGTTCCCCCCGATCGTGGCGATCTCGGCTGCGGTGGGCGGCATCACCGCGACGCTCGGCAACGCCGTGGCCGCGGTTGTTGTGTTTCGGGCCTACCGTTCCGATCAGGTGGGCTCGCTGACCGCCCGCATGATGGGCGCCCAGATGGGACGACTGGCAATCATCGCGGTGGCATTCGGGGTGGCGTTCGCTTACCTGGACGAGCCGGATTTACTGGCGTTGTTCGGCATCTTCCTCCTGGTGCACCTGGCCCCCTTGTGGTGGCTGCACCGGGTTTCTGATCAAGCAATGACGAGATAACTGCATGGCTTCAGAAAGCGGACTGCCCACGATGGAAGAGCACATTGCTCACCATCTGACGAATCTTACCTTCGGACTCCACCCCGAGAAGGGGATGAGCTTCGCCACCACCAGCACCGAAGCCGCCGAAATGGGCTTCTGGGCGATCCACGTCGACTCCATGCTGTGGTCGATCGCCCTCGGGCTGCTGTTCATCCTCACGTTCCGCGCCGCGGCCAAGAAGGTCACCGCCGGCGTCCCGGGTGGCTGGCAGAATTTCGTCGAAATGATGATGGACTTTGTGAACGACAACGTCCGTGGCTCGTTCAAGCACAAGAACGACATGGTCGCGCCGCTCGCGCTGACCATCTTCGTCTGGATATTCCTGCTCAACCTGATGGACCTCGTGCCGGTCGACCTGATCCCGCACATCGCCTATCTGCTGGGTATCCCGTACTTCAAGATCGTGCCGACTACGGATATCAACGTGACCGCGGGCCTGGCGCTCGGTGTGTTCATCCTGATCATCTACTACTCGCTCAAGATCAAGGGTCCGGTGGGTTTCATCAAGGAACTGACGGGCATCCCGTTCCAGACCAACATCGTGTACATCAAGCCGTTCTTCTGGGTGATCAACTTCGTGCTGGAGTTCATCAACCTGCTGGCCAAGCCGGCCTCGCTCGCCCTGCGACTGTTCGGCAACCTGTACGCCGCGGAGATGATCTTCATCCTGATCGGTGTCATGTACTCTGCGGGCCTGATCCTGGGTCTGGCCGGCGGTGTACTGCACGTGGGCTGGGCGATCTTCCACATCCTCGTGGTGCCGCTGCAGGCCTTCATCTTCATGGTGCTGACCGTCGTCTACATCGACATGGCGTACAGCGAAGACCACTGATTTCGACTTCCCTACTCAACTGACTGTTTCAACACTCGACTGGAGATACAAAAATGGAAATGGCTAACGCTCTGATCGTCCTGGCTGGCTCGCTGCTTCTGGGTCTGGCCGCTGTCGGCGCCGCCATCGGCGTGGGTACCCTCGGTGGTCGCTTCCTGGAAGGCGCCGCGCGTCAGCCGGAACTGATCCCGATGCTGCGCACCCAGTTCTTCATCGTGATGGGTCTGACCGACGCCGTGCCGATGATCGGCGTGGGTATCGGCCTGTACGTCCTGTTCGCCCTGGGTTAATAAGGCTGAGCGAGTCCCGAGGTCCCCTCCACTCGTCCAACCTGAGGTAGCAGGATGAATATCAATCTGACCATCATTGGCCAGCTGCTCGCGTTCAGCGTCTTCGTGTGGTTCACGATGCGCTACGTCTGGCCGCCCATGTCCGCCGCCCTGGAAGAACGTCGCAAGAAAATTGCCGACGGCCTGGCAGCCGCGGAACGTGGCGAGAAAGAGCAGGAGCTCGCCCAGGAGCGTGCGACCGAGGTCCTCAAGGAGGCCAAGCAGCAGGCCAACGAGATCGTGGCCTCTGCACAGAAGCGCGCCAACGACGTGGTTGAGGAAAGCAAGTCCACGGCCCACGAAGAAGGCGAACGCATCAAGCAGGCGGCGCACGCCGAGATCGAGCAGGAGATCAACCGCGCCAAGGAAGAGCTGCGCAAGCAGGTCTCCGAGCTAGCGGTTGCCGGTGCCGAGCAGATCCTGGCCAAGGAAATCGACGCCAAGGCGCACGGCGATCTGCTCAAGAAGCTCTCGGCCAAGCTGTAAGGAGACGTTATGTCAGACCTGATTTCGGTCGCCCGACCCTACGCTCGCGCAGCTTTCGAGCGGGCCCGCGAGGCCAAGGATCTCGCCGGCTGGGCCGAGCAGCTCGAATTGCTGGCGGCGATCGCCCGCGATTCGCAGATGCACAGTCTCCTCTCCAACCCGCGGGTCCCGCGGCCGGACCGGGCACAGCTCGTGCTCGACGTGGCCGGTGACAAGGTGGGGCCCGAGGCGGGGAACCTGGTTCGCCTGCTGGCCGAAAACGGCCGGCTGCCCGCCCTCCCTGCCGTGAGCGATGCCTTTGCCGAATTGAAGGCCGCGGCCGAGCACCGCGTCCATGCCGACGTGATTGCCTTTCGCAAGCTCACCCAGGCGCAGGAGAAAGAGATCCACGACGCCCTGGCCAAGGGGTTGGGCTGCGAAGTCGATCTCGAGCATTCGGTCGACAGCGCCCTTCTTGGAGGGGCCATCATCCGCGCCGGCGACCTGGTAATCGACGGCTCCGTGCGAGGCCAGCTGAACCGCCTGGCTGCCAATTTGAGTCGCTAAGAGGATATTTAACATGCAACTGAATCCCTCCGAGATCAGTGATCTGATCAAACAGCGCATCGAGAAATTCGATGCCTCGTCCGAGGCCTCCAACGAGGGCACCGTGGTCAGCGTGACCGACGGTATCGCCCGCGTACACGGTCTCGGTGACGTCATGCAGGGCGAGATGCTCGAGTTCCCGGGCGACACCTTCGGTATGGCGCTCAACCTTGAACGCGACTCTGTGGGTGTCGTGATCCTGGGCGACTACAAGCACATCTCCGAGGGCCAGACGGTCAAGTGCACCGGCCGCATCCTCGAAGTGCCGGTTGGCGAAGCGCTGCTGGGTCGGGTAGTCGATTCCCTGGGTCGTCCGATCGACGGCAAGGGTCCGATCGAAAGCGATATCACCAGCCCGATCGAAAAGATCGCGCCGGGTGTTATCGAGCGCAAGTCGGTCGACCAGCCGCTGCAGTCCGGCATCAAGGCGATCGACGCCATGGTCCCGGTCGGTCGTGGCCAGCGTGAGCTGATCATCGGCGACCGCCAGACCGGCAAGACCGCCGTCGCGATCGATGCGATCATTAACCAGAAGGACTCCGGCGTTAAGTGCGTCTACGTCGCGGTTGGCCAGAAGGCCTCCTCGGTCGCCTCCGTGGTGGCCAAGCTGGAAGAAGCCGGCGCGATGCAGAACACCATCATCGTGGCGGCCAATGCGTCGGAGTCGGCGGCGATGCAGTTCATCGCCCCGTACGCCGGCTGTGCGATGGGCGAGTACTTCCGCGATCGCGGCGAAGACGCGCTGATCGTCTACGATGACCTCACCAAACAGGCCTGGGCCTACCGTCAGGTCTCCCTGCTCCTGCGTCGTCCGCCGGGCCGTGAAGCCTACCCGGGCGATGTCTTCTACCTGCATTCGCGTCTGCTGGAGCGTGCCTCGCGTGTGAACGCCGAGTACGTCGAAGAGAAGACCAACGGTGAAGTGAAGGGCAAGACCGGTTCGCTGACGGCGTTGCCGATCATCGAGACCCAGGCGGGTGACGTCTCCGCGTTCGTTCCGACCAACGTGATCTCGATCACCGACGGACAGATCTTCCTCGAGACCGACCTGTTCAACTCCGGTATTCGCCCGGCGATCAACGCCGGTCTGTCGGTGTCCCGCGTCGGTGGTGCCGCCCAGACCAAGATCATCAAGAAGCTGGGTGGCGGCGTGCGTCTGGCGCTGGCGCAGTATCGTGAGCTGGCGGCGTTCTCGCAGTTTGCCTCCGATCTGGACGAACTGACCCGCAAGCAGCTGGATCGCGGCAAGCGCGTGACCGAGCTGATGAAGCAGGGTCAGTACCAGCCGATGTCCATCGGCGAGATGGCCTTTTCGCTGTACGCCGCGAACGAAGGCTTCCTCGACGACGTCGAGGCCGACAAGATCGTGAGCTTCGAGAAGGAACTGATCGCCTACGCGCGTTCCTCCCAGAAGGAGCTCCTGGACGAAATCAACAGCACTGGCGACTACAACGACTCCATTCAGGAAAAGCTGAAAAGCGCCCTGGAAGAGTTCAAGGCCAAGCACAGCTGGTAACGGGAGCACGCAATGGCGGGCACTAAGGAGATCCGGACGCAGATCAAGAGTATCAAGAATACTCAGAAGATCACCAAGGCGATGGAAATGGTCGCCGCGTCCAAGATGCGCAAGGCCCAGGACCGCATGCAGGAGTCCCGGCCTTACGCACAGAAGATCCACGACGTGATCGGTCACGTCGCGATGGCGAATGCGGAGTACAAGCATCCGTTCATGGTGGAACGCGAGGTCAAGCGCGTCGCGCTGATCATCGTGTCGACGGACCGCGGTCTTTGCGGCGGGTTGAACACCAACCTGTTCAAGAAGGCCGTGATCGAGATGCGTCGCTACCGCGACGAGGGCGTCGAGGTCGATCTGTGCGTGATCGGGAGCAAGGCGCTGCAGTTCTTCAAGCGCCTGGGCGGCAACATCGTGGCCGAGTCCAAGGATCTCGGGGACCGTCCGCACATCAATGACCTGATCGGTTCGATCAAGGTGGTGCTGGACAACTTCCGCGACGGCAAGGTCGATCGCGTGGTGCTGCTCGAGAACAAGTTCGTCAACACCATGACGCAGCAGGCCGAGGCCACGCAGTTGCTGCCGACGGCGCCTAGCCGCGACGAATCGCTCAAGCACCACTGGGATTACATCTACGAGCCCGACACGCATCCGGTGATGGATACGCTGCTCGAGCGCTATGTCGAGTCCCTGATCTATCAGGCGGTGGTCGAGAACGTGGCCTGCGAGATGGCCGCACGCATGGTCGCGATGAAGTCGGCCTCCGACAACGCCGGCACGATGATCAAGGACCTGCAGCTCGTCTACAACAAGGCGCGCCAGGCTGCGATCACCCAGGAGATCTCCGAGATCGTCGGCGGCGCGGCTGCGGTCTAGCGCCCACCGGCACGAATCGGTCGACTCGGCACGAATTACGACTTACGAGGATGAACAAATGAGTTCTGGAAAGATTGTCGAAATCATCGGCGCCGTCGTGGACGTGGAATTCCCCCACGGCGAAGTGCCCAAGATCTACGACGCGCTGACCCTGGAAAACGGTCTGACCCTGGAAGTCCAGCAGCAGCTGGGCGACGGCGTGGTACGGACCATTGCCATGGGTACGACCGAGGGCGTGAAGCGTCAGACCGCGGTTACCGCCACGGGCAAGCCGATCTCCGTGCCGGTCGGCAAGGGGACCCTGGGTCGGGTGATGGATGTCCTCGGTCGGCCGGTGGACAACGCCGGTGATGTGGAGGCCCAGGAAACCTGGTCGATCCACCGCGCCGCCCCGACCTTTGACGAGCAGGCGGGCTCGACCGAGCTGCTGGAAACCGGCATCAAGGTCATCGACCTGCTGTGTCCCTTCGCGAAGGGCGGCAAGGTCGGCCTGTTTGGTGGGGCCGGCGTGGGCAAGACCGTCAACATGATGGAGCTGATCCGTAATATCGCGATCGAGCACTCCGGTTATTCGGTGTTTGCGGGTGTCGGGGAGCGTACTCGTGAGGGTAACGACTTCTACCACGAGATGAAGGACTCCAACGTCCTCGACAAGGTGGCCCTGGTCTATGGCCAGATGAACGAGCCGCCGGGTAACCGTCTGCGCGTAGCGCTGACCGGTCTGACCATGGCCGAGTTCTTCCGTGACGAAGGCCGTGACGTGCTGATGTTCATTGACAACATCTACCGTTACACCCTGGCCGGTACCGAGGTCTCGGCGCTGCTGGGTCGTATGCCCTCCGCGGTGGGTTACCAGCCGACCCTGGCGGAAGAGATGGGTGTGCTGCAGGAGCGCATCACCTCGACCAAGAAAGGCTCGATCACTTCTATCCAGGCCGTCTACGTGCCAGCGGATGACTTGACCGACCCGTCCCCCGCCACCACCTTCGCGCACCTGGATGCCACGGTCGTGCTGTCGCGCCAGATCGCCGAGCTGGGCATCTACCCGGCCGTGGACCCGCTGGACTCGACCTCGCGTCAGCTGGATCCGCAGATCATCGGGCAGGAACACTACGACACCGCGCGGGCGGTGCAGGGCACCCTGCAGCGCTACAAGGAGCTGAAGGACATCATCGCGATCCTCGGCATGGACGAGCTGTCGGAAGATGACAAGCTGGCCGTGGCCCGTGCGCGAAAGATCCAGCGCTACCTGTCGCAGCCGTTCTTCGTTGCGGAAGTCTTCACCGGAGCCCCGGGCAAGTACGTCTCCCTGAAGGACACCATCCGGGCGTTCAAGGCCATCGTGGACGGCGAGTACGATCACCTGCCGGAACAGGCCTTCTACATGGTCGGCACGATCGAAGAAGCTGTCGAGAAGGCCGAGAAGCTCGGCTAAGGAGCAAGGCGTTATGCCCATGAATATGCATGTGGATGTGGTCAGTGCGGAGGAGTCGATCTACTCCGGGACGGCCCTGATGATCGCCGCACCCGCCGAAGGGGGCGAGGTCGGCGTGTATGCCGGGCATACGCAGATGCTCGCCCGGCTGAATCCGGGTGAACTGCGCATCCTGGAAAAGGAAGGCGCGGAGCCGCAGCCGGTGTTCGTGTCCGGCGGCATCCTCGAGGTGCAGCCGTACCATGTGACCGTTCTGGCGGACACTGCGGTGCGCGCGAAGGACCTTGACGAGGCCGAGGCCATCGAGGCGAAAAAGCGCGCGGAGGAGGCCCTGGCCAATTCCAAGGCCGATTTCGACTACGCCAAGGCCCAGGCCGAGCTGGTCGAGGCGGCGGCACGCCTGCAGATGATCCAGAAGCTGCGCCGGAAATAATCCGGCAACGTTCCACGGATGACTTACGCTAAGGGCCAACCATCTCGGTTGGCCCTTTATCATTGTGCCCATGCCTGAATCGAAGCCCCTTCATATCGCGGTACTTGCAGCCGGCAAGGGCACGCGCATGCGCTCGCGCCATCCGAAAGTCCTGCAAGCCCTCGCCGGCCGTCCGCTGCTGGCTCATGTCCTGGAAAGAGTAGCGGCGCTGGAAGCCGCTGCCTGCCACGTGGTGGTCGGTCACGAACAGGAGCGGGTGCGGGCAGCGTTCGCCGACTCCCCGCAAGCCTTGACCTGGGTCGACCAGGGGGAACCCCGCGGGACCGGCCACGCGGTGTTTCGAGCGCTTGAAGCCATCCCGGATTCCGCACGGGTGCTGGTGACCTATGGCGATGTGCCGCGCATTCCGATTGCCGACCTGGTGGCCTGTGCGGACGGCGACGGTGTCACCGTGCTTGCCGCCCGGGTCGTGGATCCGAGCGGCTATGGGCGCTTGGTTCTGGATTCGTCGGGGCAACTTGAGCGGATTGTCGAGGACAAGGAGGCCAGTGCACGGGAACGTGCCGTGGACCTGATCAATACCGGTGTCCTGGCTGCCCCCGCGGGTGAGCTGCGCCGGTGGCTGGCCGCCTGTGAGCCACGGGTGACCGGACCCCGCGAGTGGTACCTTACCGATGTCGTAGCGGCAGCCCGCGCCGACGGATGTGCCGTCAGCGTTGTGGAAGGCGGGGACGCCGCGGCAGTCCTCGGGGTAAACGACCGCGAGCAACTGGCGGTTCAGGAACGGCTGTACCAGGCGGCGCTGGGTGCGGGAATGATGCGCGAGGGTCTGGGCCTTGCCGACCCCGCGCGCCTGGATGTGCGCGGGGTTCTCACCTTCGGACGCGACTGCCAGATCGATGTGAACGTCGTGATCGAGGGCACGGTGACGCTCGCGGACGATGTTTATATTGGACCCGGTTGCGTGCTGCGGGACTGCGACATCGGTTCCGGCACGCAGATCGCGGCGCATAGTGTCCTCGAGGGGGTGCGGGTTCATGCCGATGCGCGGATTGGACCGTTCGCCCGCCTGCGGCCCGGCACCGAACTGGGGACCGGGGCGCGCGTCGGCAACTTCGTCGAGATCAAGAATGCCACCCTGGGTGCCGGGGCCAAGGCGAACCACCTGACCTACGTCGGCGACGCCCGGATTGGCGCTGGCGCCAATCTGGGCGCGGGCACCATTACGTGCAACTATGATGGCGCCAACAAGCATCGCACCGAGATCGGCGAGCGCGCCTTTATCGGTTCCAATACGGCATTGGTGGCTCCGATACGCATCGGGGACGACTCGACCGTGGGCGCAGGGTCAACCCTGTCCGACGACGTCGAGCCGGGCGCTCTCGCGCTGACTCGCGCCCGAACCCGCACGATTCGTGACTGGCCGCGCCCGAAGAAGAGCGGTAACGACAAGGAGAAGTAAACGATGTGCGGTCTGGTTGCAGGCATTGGCGAACGAAACCTGGTCCCTGTCCTGGTCGAGGGCCTGCATCGCCTGGAATACCGGGGCTATGACTCCGCTGGCGTGGCCGTGGTCAACGACCGCGCCCTTTCGGACCTGCGTGCCATCGGCAAGGTTGCGGCCCTGGAGCAACGGATCGAGGCCGCTGGGCTGGAGGGGCCGGTGGGCATCGCCCACACGCGCTGGGCCACGCACGGGGCTCCGACCGAAGAGAATGCCCATCCCCACCGTTCGCGCGACGGCCGCGTGGCCATCGTGCATAACGGCATCATCGAGAATCACGGCGACCTGCGTTCCCGGCTCGACGCCGCCGGCTGGCCCTGCGTATCCGCGACCGACAGCGAGGTGATCGCCCATCGTCTCGAGCAGGCCCTGGCACTGGGTTCGTCGCCGCTGGATGCGATGCGCAGCGCCTGTGCCGAACTTCAAGGCGCCTACGCGATCGCGGCGGTGTTCGCCGACTTCCCCGACGAATTGATTGTTGCCCGTTCCGGGAGCCCGGTCCTGCTGGGCCTGGGCATTGGCGAGACCTTCGCCGCCTCCGACGTGCAGGCGCTGCTTCCGGTCACCCAGCGTTTCGTCGACCTGGAAGATGGCGACATTGCCCGGCTCACGCGCGACGGCGTCGAGATCCGCGACGCCGCCGGAGAACGGGTCGAGCGCGGCATCCGCGAGAGTCGTTGCCAGGCGAGCATCGCGGACCGGGGCGAGTACCGCCATTTCATGCTCAAGGAGATCTACGAGCAACCCCATGCCCTGGAACAAACCCTGTCGGGCCGCCTGGGCGAAGCCGGTATCCTCGAGAACATCCTCGGACCGGGCAGCGACGAGCGCTTGGCCGATGTCGCCGCCGTCCAGATCGTTGCCTGCGGAACGAGTTATCACGCCGGCATGGTCGCGGCGCACTGGATCGAGGAGCACCTGGGTCTTCCGGCGCGGGTCGAAGTCGCCAGCGAATATCGCTACCGGCGCCACGTCCTCGCCCCGGGCACCCTGCTAGTGGTGATCTCGCAGTCCGGCGAGACCGCCGATACCCTGGCGGTCCTGCGGCAGTCCCAGGATGAGCCGTTCCTGGCGCGGCTGGCGATCTGCAACGTGCCCGAGAGCACGATGGCACGGGCGGCCGACCTGGTCCTGATGACCCGTGCCGGACCCGAGATTGGCGTCGCATCCACCAAGGCGTTTACCACCCAATTGGCGGCCCTGGCCATCCTGGTCCTGCTGCTGGGTCAGGTCGCCAGCGCCGCCCGTATGCCCGCCGCCGAGCGGGCCGATGCGGTCGCGGCCCTGCGCAGTCTCCCCGATCAGGTGGCCCGTATCCTCGCGCTCGATACGCCTATTGCGCGGATCGCCGAGGATCTCATGGAGCGCCAGCATGCGCTGTTTCTGGGGCGTGGGGCCTATTTCCCGATTGCCCTGGAAGGCGCGCTGAAGCTGAAGGAAATCTCCTATATCCACGCCGAGGCCTACCCCTCCGGCGAGCTGAAACACGGTCCGTTGGCTCTCGTGGACACCGAGATGCCGGTCGTGGCCGTCGCCCCGGACGATGCCCAGCTGGAGAAACTTTCCAGCAACCTCCAGGAGGTACGGGCCCGGGGCGGGCAGCTGATCGTCATTGGCGAATCCAACGCCGCGCGCGCGCTGGAACCCGAGGACACCTGGGTCGGTCTGCCGCAGAACGAGGCGCTCAGCCCCTGGCTGGCCCCGGTTCTGTTCACGGTCCCGCTACAGTTGCTCGCTTACCATACGGCCGTGCTGAAGGGCACCGATGTGGATCAGCCGCGCAACCTCGCCAAATCGGTGACCGTCGAATAGTGGGCAGCGCCCAAGCCGCTCAGTCCATCAGGAAACGCTTGTATTCGTGCCCCGGGTTCGCTAGATTTTGGTGCGCTTGAATAACCTGTCACAGGAGCACCTTATGGATCAGCAAGAGCTCAACAACCGCTGCGTCACCCTGTTCCAGTCCCCGCGAATCCAGACCAAGCTTTGGAACCCCCGCATGTTCTGGGAAGTCGGCCGCAAGCTGAACACGAATCCGGACGAGCTCACAGAGCCGAAGGTCGACCTGTGCGAGCTGGAGGTCATGCTCTCCGCCGCAGCCTACGAGCCGTCGAAATGCGCCGACAACCTGAACCAGCGCGAGGCCGGCCGCGCCGACTTCATCCGTCGCGCGGTCCAGTCCGGCCAGCGTCCGTTCCTGCGCCGCGCGGCCTGATCCACGTACGGATCATCGCCCGCCAGGACCCGGCCTCGCGCCGGGTCTTTTCGTTTGGGGTCGCGAAACTGTGTTTGTTCGTCACCGAGGACACGGGGCAGACAGACATCCACTGAGGTGCACGTCATGGCAGTGGCCATGCCCGGCAATCAAATGAACGGCAACTAGCGGTGCATCCGGCCCCGGCCAGTTTCGTGGGTCGGTCCCAAATAGAGGGTCAGGCCATGTGCGTCACCATGGCCTTTGTCCGTGTCCTTTGCGCTTCGCCCGTCTTGAGCCTCATCGCGGGTGTCCACGAGATCGTCCCTTACTGGCCCCTGGCCTCCAGCCAGAAGGTCACCGGGCCGTCGTTGGTCAGACTGACCTGCATGTCCGCCCCGAAACGCCCGCTGGCCACGGGTTTATGGCGTTGGCCTGCCCGCCGTACCAGCCAATCGAACAGCGCTGCGCCGTGCTCGGGGCTCGCCGATCCGGAAAAGCTCGGTCGCATCCCCTTGCGCGTATCGGCTGCCAGGGTGAACTGGGGCACCAGCAGCAGCCCGCCACCGGTCTCGCCCAGGCTCCGGTTCATTCGGCCCGCCGAGTCCGCGAATACCCGGTAGCCCAATAGCCGGTCGAGCATCCGTTCCGCGCTCGCCTCGGTATCGTTCGGCTCCACGGCCACCAGAGCCACCAGGCCGCTCCCGATCGCCCCGACGTCCTCCCCGTCGATGGTGACCCGCGCCGCGCTTGCGCGCTGGATCAGTGCGATCACGCCTGCCCCCGTCCAGTGCCGGGCTCGATGTGCCCGGACAGTTCCTTTGCCAGTCGGTCCGTGGCTGCGACCAGTCGGCGCACGATGCCCGGCTCCGCCGCCGAATGGCCGGCGTCCGGTACGATCTCCAGCTGCGCCTGCGGCCAGGCCTCGTGCAGCGCCACCGCCTGATTCACCGGACACACCACGTCGTAGCGGCCGTGCACAATGGTGCCGGGAATCCCCTGCAGCCGGCCGGCATCGCGCAGCAGCTGGTCGGGTTCCAGGAACGTCTCGTGAACGAAGTAGTGGCACTCCAGCCGGGCCAGGCTCACGGCCACATCCGGCTCCTCGAAGTGCGCGATCACGTCGTGGTTCGGGATCAGACAGGAGGTGCGCCCTTCCCAGCTGGACCAGGCCCGGGCCGCGGCCTCGCGCACTGCACGGTCGTGGGCGGTCAGCCGCCGGTAGTAGGCACCTACCATGTCCGCCCGCTCGCCATCCGGGATCTGTGCCTCGTAGTCGGCCCAGGCCTCAGGAAACAACCGGTCCGCGCCCGACTGGTAAAACCATTGGATATCCTGCGGGCGGCACAGGAAGATCCCCCGTAGCACCAGGCCCAGGACCCGCTCCGGGTGTTTCTGGGCATACGCCAGCCCGAGGGTCGAGCCCCAGGACCCGCCAAATACCACCCAGCGTTCAACCCCCAGGTGCTCGCGCAGGCGCTCGATGTCCGCGACCGCGTGCCAGGTCGTGTTCGCCTCGAGGCTTGCGTGCGGGGTCGAGCGTCCGCAGCCGCGCTGGTCGAACAGCACGATGCGGTAGCGTTCCGGATCGTAGAAGCGGCGGTGCCAGCTTTCACAACCCGAGCCGGGCCCGCCATGCAGAAACACGACGGGTATCCCCTCCGGATTGCCGCATTCCTCGAAGTACAGCTCGTGGCCGTCGCCAACCTGCAGGCGCCCCATACCGTGGGGCTCGATCTCGGGATACAGCGCGTCCATGGAAGCCCTCCGGGCAAAACCCCGAGTGTCGCCAAAACGCAGCCTGGGCGAAACCCTTCGGGCTCTTCCCGCAACCGCCGATCCGGCCCTACTCCGGGTCCTCGATTACCCGCCCGCGATAGACACGCCGCTTGTGCGCAGACCGGTGTTCTCCCTGCGCCTCGTCTTCTGGTTGCGTCTTCGCGGGTGAGGGTGTTCGCAGATACCCCGTTCCCTCCAGCTGACTGCGCAGGGTCAGCGCCGCCGCCTCGACCATGCTCGACTGCGAGCGGGCAGCGTAATCAAGGATGGCCTCCATGAAATCCGGGTCGCTGACCGACAGCCGTGCTACCGCGGGGAATTCGGCGCGCAGGTTTCGCCGAAGTTCGGCGGCCAGGCTGAGGCTCTTGCGGTCGTGCATCGGGTCCCCCGGGTGGGCGTAGGTTTCTCCGTCTTCATGCAAGCGGGGTGCCACGGCGAGACGCCCGCCATTCGCCGCCCCGGTGCCCCCACGGTCGAAAGCCCTGCCCTGTGCGAGAGCGACGGGTGTTCATCTCTGGTGCACGGGAGGCGCGGTGTGCACCGAAATCCTGCGCCACCATTGCGGGTTGGGCTTGCGTGCAGCCGACCGCCGGCCTATGTTGCGGGCCCATGGAGACACCCGCCGTTCCCGCCTCGATTCGCCGCCTCGCCGGGCGCGCCATCGCCGACTTCGACATGGTCCGCGAGGGCGACCGCATCCTGGTGGGCCTGTCCGGTGGCAAGGATTCGCTGACCCTGCTGTGGCTGCTGCACAACCTCGCTCGGCGGGCCCCGGTGCGCTTCGAGGTGGGGGCGGTCACTATCAACCCCGAGATCGAGGGATTCGAGCCGCAGCGGCTGATGGATTACCTGGGCAGCTACGGCATCTCCTATTACTTCGTGTCCGAGCCCATCGCCGAGCTGGCCGATGCGCACATGGACAACGACTCGTTCTGCTCCTTCTGCTCGCGCATGAAGCGCGGCTTGATGTATCGCACGGCGCGCGAACACGGCTACAACGTACTGGCGCTGGGCCAGCACCTCGATGATCTCGCGGAGAGCTTTATGATGAGCGCCTTCCATGGCGGCCAGCTGCGCACCATGAAGGCCCACTACGCGATCGACGCCGGCGACCTGCGGGTCATTCGCCCGCTGGTCTACGTGCGTGAACGCCAGACCCGCGACTTTGCCGACGCCGCGGGGCTCCCGGTGATCCTCGACAACTGCCCCGCCTGCTTCGCCATGCCCACCCAGCGCGAGCACATGAAACAGCTGCTGGCGCAGGAGGAGGCGCAGCACCCGCGACTGTTCCGCAACCTGCGCACCACACTCAAGCCCCTGATGACCGAGGGTGGCATTCCTCCGCGCGATCCACCGCCGAGCGCGTCCGCAACCACCGACCCCGCAGTGTCCGAACATGGCCCGACGTCGGCATCTGCGTGATCGCCTGATCGGGATGGGCCTGCGCTTGCTGGCGCGCCTCCCGCTGCGCGTGAACCACGCCCTGGGCGGCGCGGTCGGGGCGCTGGTGTGGTACCTGCCCACCCGCGCGGCCCGTATCACCCGCATCAATCTGGCGCTGTGCTTTCCGGAAAAGGACCCGGCGTGGCGGCGGCGGGTGGGGCGGCGCTCCCTGATGGCGATGGGCCGCGCCCTGACCGAGTCCCCCTGGCTGTGGCAGTCGCCTCCGGAGAGCCTCGAGACCCTGGCCGTCCAGCCGCCGCAGTACGCGCGCCTGCGCGAGCGCTCCGCCGGTCGGGCGTTGTTCCTGTGCGCCCCGCATCTCGGTTCCTGGGAATTCGCCGGACTGCATGCCGCTTGCCACGGGCCGATGGCCACGCTGTACAGCCCGTTCAAGACCCCGGAGGTGGACCGCTGGGTGCGCGAGGCCCGTGCCTCCACCGGGGCCGAGCTGGCACCGGCCGATCGCAGTGGCCTGCGCATCCTGCAACAGGCCCGCGACCGCGGCGAGATCATCGGCATCCTTCCGGACCAGAGCCCCAAGGGCGCCTCGGGCCAGCACGCCTCGTTTTTCGGGCGTCCGGCCCTGACCATGACCCTGCTCCCGCGTCTGCTGCGCGGGCGCGCGGATCACGTGGTATTCCTGTTTGCCGAGCGTCTGCCCGGGGGACGGGGCTATCGCTATCACGAGGTCGTGGCCGGCCCGGAGGTGGCCGATCGCGATTTTGTCCGGGCGGCCGCGGCGATCAACCTCCACGTGGAGACCCTGGTCCGGCGCTGTCCCGAGCAGTACAACTGGGCCTACAAGCGCTTCAACCCACCGCCCGCGGGCTGGCCCGATCCCTATCGCCGGGGGGCGCCCGAGTAACCTCCCGCGCGGTACCTCCCCGCGCATGGCTGACCCGCTGAGCGGGTCGCGTCAGAGGATGTAGCGGGACAGGTCCTCGTCTTCCGCCAGGTCGCCGAGGCGTTCGTCGACGAAGGCGCGGTCCACGATCACCGGGCCTTCGACATCCGGGGCGCGGTAGGCGACGTCCTGCAGCAGGCGCTCCAGCACGGTATGCAGACGGCGGGCGCCGATATTCTCGGTGCGTGCGTTCACGTCAAAGGCGATCTCGGCCAGACGGCGCACGCCCTCTTCCTCGAAGCGCAGCTCCACGCCCTCGGTCTTCATCAGCGCGGTGTACTGCTCGGTCAGCGAGGCGGTGGGCTCGGTCAGGATGCGCACGAAGGCATCGGCCGACAGGGCGTCCAGCTCCACACGGATGGGCAGCCGGCCCTGCAGCTCCGGCACCAGGTCGGACGGCTTGGACAGGTGGAAGGCGCCGGAGGCGATGAACAGGATGTGGTCGGTGCGCACCATGCCCAGCTTGGTGGAGACGGTGGTGCCCTCGATCAGCGGCAGCAGGTCGCGCTGCACGCCCTCGCGGGAGACCTCGCCACCGCCGGTCTTCTCGCTGCCCTTGGCGACCTTGTCGATCTCGTCGAGGAACACGATGCCGCTTTGTTCCACGCGCTCGATCGCCTTCAGCTTCAGCTCTTCTTCATTGACCAGGCGCGCGGCCTCTTCCTCGATCAGCAGCTTGCGGGCCTCGGCGATCTTCAGCCGCCGCGAGCGGGTCTTCTGCCCGCCGAGGTTCTGGAACATCGACTGCAGCTGGCTGGCCATCTCTTCCATGCCCGGGGGCGTCATGATCTCCACGCCCTGCGGGTTCTGCGAGACCTCGATGTCGATCTCGCGTTCGTCCATGTCCCCCTCGCGCAGGCGCTTGCGCAGCTTCTGGCGGGTCTCGCTGTTGCCGTGGTCCGGCTCGGACTCGGTGAAGCCGGCATTGCGCGGGCTTGGCAGCAGGGCATCCAGGATGCGCTCCTCGGCGGCGTCCTCGGCCTTCAGGCGGTTTTCCTTGATCGCCTCGTCGCGCAGCTGCTTCACCGCGGCCTCGGCAAGATCGCGGATGATCGACTCGACATCGCGCCCGACATAACCGACTTCGGTGAACTTGGTCGCCTCGATCTTGATGAACGGGGCGTGGGCCAGCTTCGCCAGACGCCGGGCGATCTCGGTCTTGCCCACACCGGTCGGGCCGATCATCAGGATGTTCTTGGGTGTGACCTCCGGTTGCAGCTCCGGCGGCAGCTGGCGGCGGCGCCAGCGGTTGCGCAGGGCAACGGCGACGGAGCGCTTGGCGTCGTCCTGGCCGATGATGTAGCGGTCCAGTTCCTGGACGATCTCGCGGGGGGTCATGTCGGTCATGGTAAATGGGCCTTGGTCGAATCGCTTGGCGCCGGGTCGCGTTACTCCGCGTCCAGGCTCTCCAGGGTGATGTTGTGATTGGTGTACACGCAGATATCGGCAGCGATGTTCAGGGACTTTTCCACGATATCGCGGGCTGGCAGATCCGTGTTCTGCAGCAGGGCCTGGGCGGAGGCCTGGGCGTAGGGGCCGCCGGACCCGATTGCGATCAGTGCATGCTCGGGCTCGATCACGTCGCCATTGCCGGAGATCACGAAGGAGTTCTCGCGGTCGGAGACCGCCAGCAATGCCTCCAGCTTGCGCAGGGCGCGGTCGGTACGCCAGTCCTTGGCCAGCTCGACGGCGGCGCGGGTAATGTTGCCGGAGTGTTTCTCCAGCATCCCTTCGAAGCGTTCGAACAGGGTGAAGGCATCGGCGGTGCCGCCGGCAAAACCGGCGAGGATGCGATCATGGTAGACGCGGC
Organism: Thioalkalivibrio sp. AKL12; assembly: GCF_000377925.1. Classification (NCBI taxonomy): domain Bacteria; kingdom Pseudomonadati; phylum Pseudomonadota; class Gammaproteobacteria; order Chromatiales; family Ectothiorhodospiraceae; genus Thioalkalivibrio; species Thioalkalivibrio sp. AKL12. The sequence goes on along the minus strand of NZ_KB898890.1, from coordinate 7,637 downwards.
GCACCTTGCGCGCGTTGCCCTTCATCACGGTGTTGCCAAGGGAAACCTGGCCGTCGCCCCCGAGGGTGACGGCGCCGCCCTTGCGGACGCATACGATGGTGGTGCCGCGAAACTGTTCCACGGATCTCTCCTGTTACGGCTGAGTGTCATGGGGCACGGTGTTGGGTTGCGATGGCCCGGGATCGTTCACCTGGTGGGTGCGATCGTCGCCGAATCAGTCTCTCCGGCGGGCCCGCGGATGGGCGGCATCATACACCTGTGCCAGGTGCTGATAGTCGAGATGGGTATAGATCTGGGTGGTTTCAAGGTTGGCGTGGCCGAGAAGTTCCTGGATCGCCCGCAGATCGCCACTCGACTCCAGCAGGTGACTGGCGAAGGCATGGCGCAGACGGTGCGGGTGCAGGCGCACATCCAGCCCGGCGCGACGGCCGGCCTCGGCGACCCGGCGTTGCACCGCGCGGTTGCCGAGGCGCTGGCCTCGGCGGCTGACGAACACGGCGCGCTCGTCCGCTGTGGCCCAGTCGCCCCGGCATTTCAGCCAGGTGCGCAGCGCATCGCGTGCCACACGCCCCACCGGGACGCTGCGCTCGCGCCGGCCCTTGCCGAGCACGCGCACCAGCCCGGAATCCAGGTCAAGGTCCGTCAGATCCAGTCCGGTCAGTTCCGACAGGCGCAGCCCGGACGAATACAGCAGCTCCAGCATCGCCTGGTCGCGTGCCGCCAGGTTGGGTTCGATGCCCTCCGCCGGGGTCAGCGCCCGCTGGGTCTGGTCGACATCGAGATCGCGCGGCAGGGGGCGCCCGGCACGCGGGCCGCGCATGCCGGCGGCCGGATTGGCCGGCATGCGCCGCTGTTCGACCTGATAGGCGAAGAAGCCGCGCACGGCGGACAGGAAGCGCTGGATCGAGCGCGGGTGGCGGCCCTGGCGGGCCAGCTGTCCGGCGATGCGCCGCATGTCGGCTGCCTTGAGGGCATCCCAGGGGCCGTTATGCAGCCCGCGCAGGCGGGCCAGGTCGCGCCGATAGGCCTGTACGGTATGCGGCGAATGGCCGCGAATATCGCTCAAATGGGCCAGAAAGGCCGCGATATCCGCATCCTGCTCGGGTGCGTCAGGCAGCGGCGTGGGCCCGCTCGACATGGCAGCGGATCGATTCGGCCAGCAGGTCGCCGATGTGGGTGACGAAGTATGTGCCCATGTCGGGCTCGAAGCGGTCCGCGGATTCGCTGGCCAGGCCAAGTACCCCGATATGGTCGGATTCATTGCCCAACGGCATCAGGATGGCCGAACCGATCTCCTCGGCGTCATCGAACAGCACGTCCAGCATCTCGGCCGGGACGCGACCGCATTGGGCCTTGCCGCGGCTGAACAGCGGGTCGAAGGTGGCCAGCTCGCTGGTGGTCAGCGCATGCAGGTCGTCGACCTCGCGGTGGGCCAGGCGGATGCTGACGCGTTCCGCGCCCAGCTCGTTGCGCAGGGCGTCCTGGGTCAGCGCCAGCACGGCGTCCAGGTTCTCGGCGCGCATCAGGGTCTTGGCCAGTTCGTGCAGGTGCTGGCCCATGCGCTCGTTGTCGCGGGCACGCTCGACCAGCTCGCCCATGTGCTGTTCCATGGCGCGGTGCTTCTCGCGCAGCAGGGCGACCTGGCGTTCCAGCAGGGACACCGCGCCACCGGTCGGGTGCGGCAGGCGCAGGATGTCCAGCAGCGGCAGGTGGTCCTGGAAGAAGTCGGGATGCTCGCGCAGGTAGGCCTCGACGTCGGCCGCGCTGATCGTGCGGTCTTCCGGAGCCCGGATCTTGGGGGTCTTGGTTTTTGCCGCAGAGGCGTTGGAGGATTGCTGCCCAGTCATAGATCGATCCAGCCGTTGAATACCGTGGTGGCCGGCCCGGTCAGCCAAACCGGAGCCTCGGCCTGTCCGGTCCAGCTTAGCACAAGGGTCCCGCCCGGCAGGGTCACTTCGAGGTTGTCGTCGACCAGTCCGCGGCGTCGCAATACGGCCATCGCGGCGGCCGCGCCGCTGCCACAGGCGAGTGTCTCGCCGACCCCGCGTTCGAACACCCGCAGGTCGACATGCCCGCGGTCGCGCAGTGCGGCGAACCCGACATTGACGCGGCGCGGGAAGCTTGCGTGGCGTTCGATGATCGGGCCGATCTCGTGGACCGGTGCGCTGGCCACGTCGTCGACCAGGATCACCGCATGCGGGTTGCCCATGGAGACCGCGCCCAGGGTGATCGAGTGGCCCTGCACATCCAGCGTGTAGGCATCGGCCTCGGCCTCGGCGAGCAGCGGGATGCGCGCCGGTGCGAACTCCGGCCGCCCCATATCCACGCGCACCTGCTCGTCGTCCTCGACATGCAGCACGATGCGCCCGCCGAGGGTCTCGACCGGGATCTCGCGGGCCTCGGTCAGGCCCTGCTCGCGGACGAAGCGGGCGAAGCAGCGCGCGCCGTTGCCGCACTGCTCCACCTCGGAGCCATCGGCATTGAAGATGCGGTAGCGGAACAGCGCCTGCGCCGGATCGCCCGGTGGCTCCACCAGCAGGATCTGATCGCAGCCGATGCCGAAGTGGCGATCGGCCAGGTGACGCAGCGTTGGCTCGTCGAGCCGCACGTTCTGACGTATGCCGTCGATGACCACGAAGTCATTGCCCAGGCCGTGCATCTTGGTGAAGTCCAGGCGCATCAGGCGGCCTCCGGCAGGTGGCCGACAATGGTCATGTGGCGATCCGAGGTGATGGTCACCGTGAAGCCCTCGATCCCGGCCGCTGCCAGCTGTTCGCGTACCTCGTCGGGCGTGAAGGCGGCATGCAGGGAGTGCTCGAAGTCGTGGCGCAGCACCGGCGGCGCGTCGGCGGCGTACTCCGCGACCAGGGCCCGGACCGTCTCGGTCGTATCCGGCCGTCGCAGGTCCATGATGAACACCGCCGCGCCAGGCGCGCCGTCACGCGCAATGGTTTGCCACAGAGCGGCCGGGTCATGCAGGTGATGCAGCAGGGAGTTGCTGATGATCGTGGCATATGGCGCGCGCGGTCCGCGCGCCTCTGGCAGGCAGCCTTCGGCCAGATGCACACGGTCCGCGGCTGGGTGCCCGGCCATCAGCGCGTCGCCGGCCGCCAGCATCGCCGGGGCGCCGTCGAGGCCGTCGACCTCGCAGTCGGGGTAGCGCGTGGCGAAGCGCAGCGAGACATCGCCCGGGCCGCAGCCCAAGTCCAGCACCGGCCCGGTTACGGGCCCGGGAAAGGCCTCGGCGAAGGCGTCGACGAAACCCTCGTGCGGGGCGGCGAAGTCGGCCTCGGCATAGGCACGGGCCTGCTCCGGCTCCAGCATCAACTCCGGCTCCGGGCGCCGCGGGATCACGGCTCGGTGCTCCCTGACGGGTCCTGGTCCTCCGGATCCCGGGGCAGCATGCTTTCGCGCATCATCAGGTGATCGACCTGCTCGCGGCGGTTGATGATCTGGAAGTGGTCGCCGTCGACCATTACCTCCGGCGGGCGCGGGCGCGAGTTGTAGTTGCCGGACATCACGTAGCCGTAGGCGCCGGCCGAGCGCACCGCGAGCAGGTCGCCGGCGGCCAGCGCAAGCTCGCGTTCGCGGCCGAGGAAGTCGCCGGTCTCGCAGACCGGGCCGACGATGTCGTAGGTGCGGGTCTCGGTGTCGCTGCGCGGTACCACCGGGACGATTTCCTGCCAGGCGCCGTACAGGGCCGGGCGCAGCAGGTCGTTCATCGCGCCGTCGACGATCGCGAAGTCATGGGCCTCGGTGTGTTTCAGGTATTCCACCCGGGTCAGGAACACGCCGGCATTCGCGGCGATCGCGCGCCCCGGTTCCAGCAGGACCTTCAGCGGACGATCGCCCAGAACCTCGCGCAGGGCGCTGGCCCAGGCATCCGGTTCCGGCGGGGTCTCGTCGCGGTAGCGCACGCCCAGCCCGCCGCCGACATCGATATGTTCCAGCTCGACGCCGTCCGCGGCCAGTTGGTCGACCAGTGCCAGTACGCGCTTGAGCGCGTCGGTGAATGGGTCGATGCGGGTCAGCTGCGAGCCGATGTGGAAGTCGACGCCGGTTGCTTCCAGGTGCTGGCTGTCGCGCACCCGGGCATACAGCGCCGGTGCCTCCTCGATGGCGACGCCGAACTTGTTCTCGCGCAGCCCGGTAGCGATATAGGGATGGGTCTCGGCGTCGACGTCCGGGTTTACCCGGATCGACACCGGGGCCTGGACACCCATCTCCATGGCGACGGCCTCCAGCCGGTCCAGCTCCGGGGCGGATTCGACATTGAAACAGTGGATGCCGACCTCCAGCGCCCGGCGCATCTCGGCGGCGGTTTTGCCGACCCCGGAGAACACGACCTTCGCCGGATCGCCCCCGGCGCGCAGCACGCGCTCCAGTTCGCCGCCGGAGACGATGTCGAAACCGGCGCCCATGCGCGCCAGCACATTCAGCACGCCCAGCGCGGAGTTCGCCTTCACGGCGAAGCAGACCTGGTGCGGGGTGCCGATCAGGGCCTCGCTGAACGCGCGGAAGTGGCGCTCCAGCGTGGCGCGGGAATACACGTACGCGGGGGTGCCGACCAGCTCGGCAAGGCGGTCCAGTGCTACGCCTTCGCAGAACAGGGTGCCGCGGTGGTAATCGAAGTAGTCCATTCAGCGGCGCTCCTCGGTTTCGTCGTCATCGGGCAGGTAGAGATCGCCCTTCTGGCCGCAGGCGGAGAGCATCTGCATCGTGCCGAGCACGACGATCACGGCAATCAGGAGCCACTGGGCCTTGCAGGAGAACATGGGTCGGATCCGGGGTTCGTTGCATCAAGAGGCGATAGTGTGCCATTGATACGCCCCTGGCTTCAGGTGCTAGCGGTAGATGCTGCGGTATCTGCCCGCCGAAATTTGCCCGATCGTGAACGGCGATGATTCGTTCATCAATGATTCAGCCAGGTTTGGGACGATGCATCTGCGAGACCAGCAAAAGACCACTGAAGCTGGTCAGGGGGCGGAACCCGAACCGCAGGGAATAGAGACCTGCAGCTCGCCGTCCAAAGCAACAGGCGTCACCGCGGTTCGCCGCCAAGACGTCCCGGATAATCCGGATCTGACCCACAAGATGAGAGGAGATCATCCATGATTAGCACCAAGCGCCGTGTCTTCCTGAAAGGCACTCTCGCCGCCGGTACTGTCGGTGTCGCCGTCGGGGCCGGTCTGCTCGCCCCGAGCAAGCTGCTCGCCGCCTGGCCGTCCGAGGCCTTCGGCGCCGAAGGCCTCGAAGCCTCCTTTGAAGCCGTTACCGGCTCCAGCGACATTGCCGATGGCGACGTCACCCTGAGCGCCCCGGAAATCGCCGAGAACGGCGCCGTGGTTCCGGTGTCGGTCGAATCCAGCCTGGACAACGTGACCGAAATGGCCGTGTTCGTCGAGCTGAACAACCAGCCGCTGACCGCCCACTATGTCCTGGCCGATGGCGCACACGCCAACATCTCGGGCCGTATCCGCATGGGCGAGTCCTCCAACGTGATCGCCGCCGTGAAATCCGGCGACACCTGGTACAAGACGGTTCAAGAAGTGAAGGTCACGGTCGGTGGCTGCGGCGGCTAACGCCGACCCCCAACCGCTGATCCGAACACTACTGGAGGTTTAAGATATGTCTATCCGAGTTCGCGCCCAAGAAAGCAACGGCGTTATCAACATCCGTGCGCTGATGAGCCACGACATGCTCGTCCCCGACGACGACGGTGGCCCGCACTTCATCGAAACCGTGGAAATTGCGCGCAATGGCGACACCGCCATTACCGCCAACTGGAACTACACGGTTTCCCGCAACCCGTTCCTGCAGTGCGAGATCGACGGCGCCGCCGGTGACACCGTGACCGTCTCCTGGACGGACAACAAGGGTGAATCCGACTCGACCGACGTCGAAGTGCGGTAACAAAGAGGGTTCCACTCTCTTAGAAGAAGCCGGGGCTGGTCCCCGGCTTTTTTGTGTCCGGTCATCGGGTTTCTGTGGTCAGAGTCTCTCTGGCGTGGACTACAATCCAGAAAGGTCCATGCCGAGCGCACCGCCATGTCCCCGGATATCCCCGCGCCCCGTGAAGCCGATCCGGCCCTGCGCCCGGCGCTGCTCCTCGAGCCCCACCAGCCCCTGTGGCAACGCCTGCCCCGGCGCGACGCCGAAGGCCGCCGGCTGGCGGACTTCATGATGCTGATCCCCGGGCTGCGCCAGCGCCCGCGCTCCGAACTCCATGCCCGGGCGCGCGCCATCGAGCGGGTGCTGAACGACTATGGGGACGATATCGCGTTCGTGGAGCTGAACCTGAAGCTGAACACACTGTGGATCTCGCTGACCGCGCGGCCAGGGCTTTGCACTGAAGTGCCGGGGGCGATCCAGGCGGTGGTGCCCGAGGCGTTATTGGTGGGGCCGAAGCTGACCTCCGGCATGTAGTGGCGGGGGTGAGGCCGCTGTCCGCCCCGACGCTGCTCTAGTGTCCTTTAACAAAAGTTCATCGACTCCGTGACTGTCCCCCTGTATCCTGATAACAGGCACTCGGGAGGCGACCGGAATGGGACGACCGATCAAGACGTTGACGATCAGTGAAGCCGAACGCGACGAGCTCGAGAGCTGGCTGCGGCGGCGCCAGATGCCCGCGGCGGAACAACAGCGCGCGCGCATGATTCTGCTGAGCACGCGAGGCCTGAAGGCTTCGGAGATTGGCGCGCGGGTTGGCGTCTCGGCGGAGACGGTGAGCAAGTGGCGCAAGCGCTTCGAGCAGGCACGCATCGGAGGGCTCACGGATGCCCCGAGAAGCGGACGTCCCCGTACGATCGATGACGACAAGGTGACCGAAGTCATCAACAAGACGCTGCAGTCGAAGCCGGATAACGCGACGCACTGGTCGACCACGCTGATGGCCAAGGAGACCGGGCTCAATGCGATGGCCATCAGCCGGATTTGGCGGGCCTTCGGTCTCAAGCCGCATCGGCTCGAGACCTTCAAGTTGTCCACGGATCCGCACTTCGTGGCCAAGGTGCACGATATCGTGGGCCTGTACATGCACCCACCGGACCGCGCCCTGGTGCTGTGCGTCGACGAAAAGAGCCAGATCCAGGCCCTGAACCGGTCCCAGCCGGCGTTGCCGTTGTCGTTCGGCCATCCCGAGACCCGCACCCATGACTACCTGCGCCATGGCACGACCACCCTGTTCGCGGCACTGGATGTGGCCACCGGCGAGGTCATCGGCAAACTCCATAGAAGGCATCGCGCCAAGGAGTTCCTGGCGTTTCTCAACGAGATCGATCGCCAGGTCCCCGACGATCTCGACGTCCACCTCATCCTGGACAACTACGGCACCCACAAGACCGAAAAGGTTCGGGCCTGGTTCGCTGCACGACCGCGCTACCACGTGCACTTCACGCCGACCTCGGCGTCCTGGATCAACCTGGTCGAACGCTTCTTCGCGCTCATCTCGCAGCGCTGGATCAAGCGTCAATCGCATCGCAGTACTCGCGAACTCGAAGACTCCATCCGCGAATACCTGAAGACGTACAACGATGAGCCTCGACCGTTCATCTGGCGCAAAACAGCCGATCAAATTATCGCGTCGATCGCCCGTCTAACCGATCGCCTCGATAAAAATACGAACTTTTGTTAAAGGA